>NZ_JABXFH010000013.1:0-141603 GCF_013372745.1 Janthinobacterium sp. BJB401
CTTTGCGCCGATGATAGTGCTGCAACCAGTGTGAAAGTAGGTTATCGTCAGGCTTGTTATTCGCAGTAGAGAAAAACCCGTCAAGCAATTGGCGGGTTTTTTTTCGTCTGGCAATTCCTGCCACCCCCCACCTGTTTCAGGTATCCACCATGTCTATTGTGCATAAAATGCAACAGCTTTCACTATTTATATAAGTGCTTATATAAATACTGTTACTATCGCTACATGAAACAAGGACTCGGAACACAACTACGCCACCTGATTGAACTGCTGGACGGCGCCGTCCAGCAAGCTTACGCGGACGCGGGCCTCGATTACCGGCCGCGCTACACGCCCGTGATGCGGGTGCTGGCGAAACGGCAAAGCGCGACCATCGGCCAGCTGGCCGAGCTGGCAGGCATCACGCAGCCAGCCGCCACGCAAACGGTGGCACTGATGAAAAAGGAAGGCTTGCTGCTGGTGGCTGCCGGTGGCGAGGATGGCCGACAGCGTGTGGTACGCCTGAGCAGCCAGGGCGAGGCACTGCTGCCCCATCTGCAGATGTGCTGGCAGGCGACCAAGCGTGCTGCCGACAGCCTGGACGCGGAACTGGCATTTCCTTTATCCACATGCCTGGCGCAAGCCATCACGATTCTGGAACAGCGTTCATTCGGCGAGCGCATCCGCGATGCAAGCAAGAAAGTAGCAGCCACTCCCTGACAACCCACGAGGAAAGCGATGATGGACAACACCCTGAGCATGGCAAGCAAAAAATCCCCCCTGGTTCGCCTGATGGCCTATCCCCTGGTGCAGATTGTGCTGGGCATGGTCCTCACTTTTGCCGCGGTACCGTTGGTGATGGGCATCGCCTCCCATGTGGTGGAAAAGCCTTACCGCATCCTGTGGCCGCAATTGCTGGCGGCGCTGCTGGTGTGGTGCGGCTACCGTTTTTATGTGCGCCACATCGAAAAACGCCAGCCGGATGAATTAGCAATGCCGGGCATGGCGCGTGAACTGGGACGTGGATTGCTGCTCGGTGCAGGCCTGGTCGTTCTCACCTTTGTTGTGCTCGCTGCGTTGGGCGTGTATCAGCTTGGCGGCGTCAATGCCCTGAGCGTCTTGTTGCTGCTGCCGCTGGCTGAACTGGTGCTGGTCGGCATGGCCGAGGAGATGATGTTTCGTGGGGTACTCTTTGGCGTGACGGCACGTGCGCTGGGCAGTAAGGCTGCCATCGTGATTTCATCCCTGGTGTTCGCCCTGGCCCATTTGCCCAATGCCGGCTTTTCGATGCTGGCGATCATCGCGCTTGTCGCGTATGGCGTGCTGCAGGCGGCCCTGTACATGCAGACGCGCCGGTTGTGGGTTTGCATCGGCACGCATATCGGCTGGAATTATTGTGTCGGCCAGGTATTTTCTTCGACGGTGTCGGGCCATGCGGCCACGGATGGCCTGCTGCGCGGCGAACTGGCAGGTAATGCCATGTTGACCGGCGGCACGTTCGGCGTGGAAGCTTCGCTGGTGACCGTGTTGTTGATCAGCGCCGCCGCCGCGTACGTGTTGCGCCTGGCTTTCGCCAGCGAAACACGCACGTCGCAGGATTAGGCTACTGGCCGGCAACCACCGGCGTGGCGCCGCTCCTGGCCACCCACTCGATCAGCGCATCGACGGCGGCGCGGCCGTTGCCGTTACCCACCAGGTCGCTATTGATCATGGCGACCACCACACATAGCTGGTTGTTGGCGTCGGGTACGTAGCCGGCGATGGCGACCACATTCTTCAAGGTTCCCGTCTTGATGCGCGCGCGCGCGGCGGCCGGAGTGTTCAGCAGGCGCTTGCGCATGGTGCCGTCCAGCGCGACGATGGGCAGGCTGGACTGGAACTCGGGCGCCCACGGACTTTGCTGCATCGCCTGCAAGACGCCGGCCAGCTGCGCCGGCGCAATGCGTCCCGTGCGTGACAAGCCGGAACCGTTGTCGACCAGCATGCCTTGGGTATCGATATGGTGCCGCTGGAACCATTCCTGGATGACTAGCCGCGCGCGCGTGGCCGTGTCTTCCGGCGCGGCCATGGCCACGGGGCGACTGCCCAGCCAGCCATCGCTTTGCAAGCTGCCCAGGCTCAGGAACAGGGTACGGGCCAGGGTGTTGTCCGACGTCTTGTTGATATCGCGCAGGACCTCCGGCAAGGCGCGCGCCACATGGTCGGCCAGCATGCGCGTGCCGACCGGTTCGGCCGTCGGCGGCAAGCCAGTTGCCGGTGCTTCGCGCACCGTGCCCGTGATCGTGCCGCCCAGGCGTTTCCAGGTGGCGCGGAACAAGCGGTCCGCGTAATCGTTGCGATCAAGCACATTGATGCTGGTGGCCTTGCTGCAATTTTGCGGGAAGGTGCCGTGCAGGATGACCTGCAGCTTGCCGCTCGCATCGCGCCGGTATTCGGGCGGACGCCAGCCGTCTTCCCATCTGGCGCAACTGCCCTTGATGAGCTTCATGTCGCTCGTGATGCTGACGTTCTCCAGCGGCGGCTGCATCAGGATGCTCAATTGCCGGTCCGTCGAAGTCATATTGATATCGAGCAGATTGGTGTTCAGTAATAAGGCATCGGGGATGACGTTGTAGCGGAATTCGGCCGACTCATCGAACGGCGCTGCGCCGATATCGGGCCGGGCCGGCTGGAACAGTTGGCGGTCGAGGATCAAATCGCCCTTGATTTTGACGATGCCCTGGTTGCGCAGGGTTTGCAGCATGTGTGCCAGCACGTCCGCATTGAAATCCGTATCGGCGCCGCCGCGCAGGATCAAGTCGCCTTTCAGCACGCCATTGATGACATCGGCGCTGGTGCGCAACTCCGTGCGGCCGCGAAAGATGGGCCCCAGCTGCTCCAGGCCCACGGCCGCCGTCACCAGCTTCATGGTGGATGCCGGTTGCATGCTGCGCTCGGCGCCATGCGACAGCACGGTGGTGTTGCCGCGCAAGACGATGGCGCCCATGGCGTCTTCGGGGATATTCGCGCTGCGCAGCAGCAGGCTGACGGATTCGGGCAATTGCGCGTGGGCGGTCGACAGGCCAAGACCGGCCAACAGCGCAGCCATCAGAACAGGACGTAACATGGTGCTCCTTAATGGAAAAAGACGTAGGCGACGAAGACGGCCGTGATCACGCCAGCCAGATCGGCGATCAGGCCAGCCGTGATCGCATAGCGCGTCTTGCGGATGCCGACGGAACCGAAGTACAGGGCCACGATATAGAAGGTGGTGTCGGCCGAGCCCTGGAAGACGCAGGCCAGGCGGCCGACGAAGGAGTCGACGCCGTAGGTATTCATGGCATCGATCATCATGGCTTTCGAGCCGGAGCCGCTGAGCGGCTTCATCATGGCCGTCGGCAAGGCGGGCACGAAGTCCGTATTGATGCCCAGGTTGGCAAAGAACCAGTTCATGCCGCTCATCAGGAAATTGAACACGCCCGCGTTGCGGATCACGCTGATGGCCACCAGCATGCCGACCAGGTAGGGAATCACGGTAATCGAGGTCTGGATGCCGCCTTTCGCGCCCTCGATGAAGGCGTCATACACGTTCACTTTCTTGCGCAGCGCGCCGATGATGAAAATGGCGATGACGCTGATCAACACCAGGTTGCTGACCACCTTGGAAACCAGCTCGATTTCCTGTTTCGTCAGGTATTGCGTGAAGTACCAGATCATGGCGACGATGGCAGTCGTCATGCCGCCCATCCAGCCCAGCACGACACGGTTGAGCAAGTTGATGCGCTGCTTGATGGACACGGTGATGATGCCGACCACGGTGGCCACGTAGGTGGCGATCATGCAGGGGATAAAGATGTCGGATGGATCGGCCGCGCCGAGGATGGAGCGCTGCGCCATGATGGCCAGTGGAATCAGGGTCAGGCCCGAGGTGTGCAGCACCAGAAACATGATTTGCGCATTCGTCGCCTCTTCCTTGTTCGGATTCAAGGTCTGCAGGCTTTCCATGGCCTTCAAGCCGAACGGCGTGGCCGCATTGTCCAGGCCCAGCAGGTTGGCCGAGAAATTCATCACCATGTGGCCCGTGGCCGGGTGGTCTTTCGGAATTTCCGGGAAGATGCGCGAAAAGAACGGTGCGATGACTTTCGCCAGCCAGCCGACGATGCCCGCCTTTTCACCGATGTTCATGATGCCGAGCCACAAGGTCATCACGCCGGCCAGCGGCAGGGCGATATCCATCACGCCCATGCGCGCCGTCTCGAAGGTGCCGTCGATGATGCGTTTGAAGATATCGGTATCGCCGAGAAACAGCCACTGCAGCACTGCGGCCAGGAAGCCAACGAGGAAAAAGCCGGACCAGATGTAATTAAGTGCCATATGCGATCAGTTCTGTGTGTCGGGAGTGAAAAATGTCTGCAAACAAAGTATAGGGGCAGCCCGATACGAGTTGATGAAAGAATGCAGCAATCGCATGCCAAAAAGTTATAAGCTGGCAGCCTGTTTTCATTGGCGCCCCGTCGCTTGCCCGCGTAGTGTGGGGGATGCCTGTCGCTTACCGCTGTTCCTTACCCTTGTCTGCACTGGATCACTGATGATGTTTTTACGCAAAACCGCCTGCGCCGCCGGCCTGGCCCTGCTGACGCTGTTCGCTGTAGCGGCCCACGCCGCCGCCGATGCCCGCGCGAACAAGACCTTGCACCTGTTTTTGAGCACCAGCGAGACGGGCCTGGACCCGGCCGTGGCGTCCGACCTGGCCAGCCTGAATTTGATGGAAAACATTTTTGATCCGCTGCTGCGCTATGACTACCTGGCGCGCCCGGTGCAACTGCAGGGCAATACGGCGCGCGGCATGCCCACCGTGGAAGATGGCGGCCGCACGTATATCTTTCACTTGCAGCCAGGTATTTTCTTTACGCCCGATCCCGCTTTCAAGGGCCAGCCGCGCGAAGTGACGGCGCAGGATTATGTGTATAGCCTGACGCGCCTGTATGACCCCAGCCTGAAGTCGCCGTGGTTGTTCTTGCTGGAAGACAAGCTGGTGGGCGATGCGGCCCTGAAAGCCAAATTCAGCTATGACACGCCGATCGCCGGCTTGCAAGCGCTGGACAAATACACCTTGCGCATCCGCCTCAACGCCATCGATCCGAACTTCCTGTTTTACCTGGCCATGCCGGCGACCGCTGTGGTGGCGCGCGAAGTGGCTGAAGCGTACCCGGCGGCAGGGCAGATCGGCAACCACCCCGTGGGCACGGGGCCGTTCCTCGTGAAGGAGTGGAAACGCAGCGACAAGATCGTGCTGCAGGCCAATCCGACTTTCCGTGCCACCGTGTTCCATACGGAAACCAAGGCGCTGGCCGCCTTGCCGCCGGACGCGCGCGCCATCGCCACCGCACTGGAAGGCCAGCGTCTGCCCCTGGTCGGGCGCATCGAGGTGCGTATCGTCGAGGAATATCAATCGCGCATGCTGGGTTTCCTGAAAGGCGAATTCGATTACCTGGAACAAGTGCCGGAATCGATGACGGACATGGTGCTGGAGAACGGCGCGCTGAAACCGGCGCTGGCCGCCAAGGGCTTGCAACTGACGCGCTTTCCCGTGCTGCAGACGTATTACATGTGGATGAACATGGACGATCCCGTGCTGGGCGGCACGGGCAAGGACAAGCTGGCCCTGCGGCGCGCCATCGCCCTCAGCTACAACAGCCGCGAAGACATCGCGTTATTAAAAAAGGGACTGGCCTTGCCGGCCCAGTCGCCGCTGCCGCCGAATGTGCTTGGTTACGACAAGAGCTACCGCAGTCCCGTCGGCTACGATCCCGTGCTGGCGCGCGCCTTGCTGGAGCGCTTTGGCTACAAGGCGGGTGCTGATGGTTTCCGCACGCAGCCCGATGGCACGCCCTTGATCCTGACCATGCATACGGAGCCGAGCACGGTGGGACGCTTGCGCGACGAACTGTGGCGCCGCAACCTGAATGCCGTCGGCCTGCGCGTGGAGTTTAAAAGCGACAAGAAGACGGAAATCATCAAGGCCTCGCGCCTGGGCAAGGTGCAGATGTTCGAGACCAACTGGATCGCCGACTTCCCCGATGGCGATAACTTTATGCAATTGTTGTATGGGGGCAACGTTGGCCGCGCCAACTATGCCCGCTTCAATTTGCCCGATTACAATAAACGCTATGAGGAGGCGCGCCTGCTATCCGATACGCCGCGCCGACGCAGTCTGTACTTCGACCTGTTTCAGCTGATCCACGCTTACACGCCGTGGGTGCTGCTGACGCATCCCATCTCTGCCGACCTGCAGCAACCGTGGCTAAAAAACTACAGGCGCCACCCCGTGGAATTCACGTCCTGGCGCTATCTGGACGTGGATAAAGCCAAGGGTAGCCCCGCAGGCAAGTGACCATGTCGCTGAAAAGGGCATTCATTCCAAAAAGTTATGGTTAGGAAAGCATTTTTCATTGGCTGGGGCCGGATGCATCGCGCTACTCTGAAAATGAAAACAAATAAAGTCATGCGCAAATGTCATAAAAAAATGTACTGCGAGACAGACGTTGCGACATATCTAACAGCCTGACTTGAGAACTCAAGTTTCGATTGCCCAAATAAAGGAGAGACCCGTGAAGTTGAAGAAGCTAGCGCAATTGGTGGCATTGATGGGGGTGGTGGGGCCGGTGATGGCACAGGAAGCGGCGCCAGCGATGCAACGGGTCGAAGTCACGGGCAGCAGCATCAAACGCGTGGCCAAGGAAGGCGCGCTGCCGGTGCAAGTCATCACGTTTGACCAGATGGAAAAGCAGGGCATCACGACGGCCGAGCAACTGGTGCGCACTCTGTCGGCGAACGGCACGGGCGCCGAGAACATGACTTCGGGCAATAACGTGTTTGGCGCCGATGCCGACCGCCTGGCTGGCGGCGCCTCGTTCGCCTCGCTGCGCGGGCTGGGACCGGGCGCGACCCTGGTGCTGCTGAACGGCCGCCGCGTGGCCACGCATGGCGCCAGTGGCCGCGCCGTCGACTTGAATTCCATTCCGCTCGGTGCAATTTCACGCGTGGAAATCCTCAAGGATGGCGCTTCGGCCATCTACGGCACGGATGCCATCGGCGGCGTGATCAATTTCATTCTGAAAACTAATTACAGCGGCGTGGAAGCCTCCGTTTCCACCAACGACACGCAAGCGGGCGGCGGCGCCACGCGCCGCGCTTCCATCCTGGCCGGCACGGGCTCGCTGGAAGAGGACGGCTACAACCTCATGGCTAGCCTGACCGTCGACAAGGCGCAGCGCCTGAACGGCAGCGACCGCTCCTTCGTCAATGGCTTCCAGCCGGGCCGCGGCCTGTCGCCGGACACCACGGGCACGCCGTTTGCCAACCAGATGGCGGGGGCCGGCACGGCATTGGGCACCGCGTTCCAGCTGCCTGGCGACCCGAATCAATACCTGCAAGCCAATCCCCTGAGCTTCCAGGGCAAGTGCGACAGCGTCGCCGGCATGTCGCAATACCAGACGGCACTGTGGAAAGACGTGACGTCGCCGTTGCGCACCAAGTATTCCTGCGCCTACGACTATGGTGCCGACTATGTGCTGCAATTCCCTGTTGAACGGGCCAATTTCCTGTCGCGCGGCACGTTCAAGCTGGCACCCGACCACCGCATGTTTGTCGAAGCGCTCGGTTCGCGGACCAAGGCCACGGCGATTTTGACGCCGATGCAGGTGCAGACCAGCATCGCCAACAAGGCCGTGTATCCGGTGGGTGGCGCGTATTACCAGGATTTGTCGGCCTATATTCCCACGTTCGACAATACCAAGCCGATTGCCTACAAATGGCGCGCCAATGACGTGGGCAACCGCACGCAGGAAAACACGACCGACAATGCCCGCGTGCTGCTGGGTTTTGAAGGCAACTTCGGCAAGTGGGATTACAAGACCGGTATTTCCTACGCGCAAAGCACCACCAAGACCAAGCTGACGGATGGCTATTCCTACACGGACAAGTTGTACGCGGCCCTGGGGACAGGCATCATCAATCCGTGGGTGGGCGCTGGCCAGAGCCAGACGGAAGCGGCCAGGCAATTGATCGAGTCGACCAAGTTCCGTGGTGCCTTCCAGCATGGCAAGACGACCCTGACGCAGATCGATGGCGCCGTTTCCGGTGAGCTGTTCCAGCTGCCGGCTGGCGCGGTGGCGATGGCCGCCGGTTTTGATTTGCGCCGTGAAGGCTACAGTTTCGGACAGGATGTCGATGCCAACCTGATTCTGTTGGCGCCAGGAAATGCCGCATTGAAGGATGTCAGCCGCAACGTCAAGGCCGTGTATGCGGAGTTGCTGGTACCCGTCATGAAAGACCTGGAAATGCAGCTGGCCGTGCGCCGTGATGATTACAGCCAGGTGGGCGCCACCACGAATCCGAAGATTGCCTTGCGTTACCAGCCGGCCGACTTCATCCTGTTCCGCGCCTCGGCCAGCAAGGGATTCCTGGCACCGAGTTTCGACCAGCTGTATTCAGGTGTATTGACGCAGGAATTGCCGAATGGCGTGAAAGATCAGGAAGGCTGCGTCAAGCATCCTGGCGTGAAGGAATATTGCAGCATCGATCGTCTCAGCTACACGACGGGTGGCAACCTGAACCTGAAGCCGGAGACGTCGAAGCAGGGCAGCGTCGGCATCGTCATCGAACCGGTGAAGGGGTATTCCGCCTCGTTCGATTACTGGGCCATCAATACCCAGGACCAGCTCCTGAAACGCACGCCGCAAGTCGTGCTGGCCAATTACCAGGCGCTGAACCAGTATATTTTCCGCAAATCCGATGGCACCATCGATTACGTACAGGCGGGCTGGTTCAATGCGGGCGGCAGCCGCGTGCGCGGCCTGGACGTCAGCTTGCGCGGCGAAGGCAAGGTCAAGGACGTGAAATGGACGGCCACCCTGGACGGCACGTATATGGACAGCTTCAAGTTTGCCGAATACAAGGGGCAAGAATACAAGGAGCTGGTCGGCAATTTCTACACGCGTGATTTGTACTTGCGGTGGAAACACAACGCCAGCTTCGGTGTCTCGCGCGGCGACTGGAGCGGCTTGCTGATCCAGAGTTTTGCTTCCGGCTACAAGGACCAGGTACCGAATGACGGCAAGGGCACGCCGCCGCCGGGCTTCAAGTCCGATGTGTCCAGCTACACCACGTATAGCTTGTCGGGCACGTACACGGGCTTCAAGAATACCACCTTGACCCTGGGCATCCAGAACCTGTTCGACCGCGATCCACCGTTCACCGCGCACAACGTGGATGAAGTGGTGGGCGCCGGCTGGGATCCGCGCGTGGCCGACGCGCGTGGCCGCGCCTTCACCTTCCAGCTGAAGTACAAGTTCATGTAAGGCGGCCATGCCGGCGGTGATCCCGCTGGCATGCTAACCTCGTGCGGCGGCGCCTGGCGTCGCCGTTTTTTATTCCAGGAAAGGGCCGCATGTCCAGTCAGACCAATCTCAGCCGGCGCCGCTTCGGCGGCTTGCTGGCCGCCAGCTTCGGGGCGGCAGGCACACCGGCGTGGGCGGCGGCCACGCAAGGGAAGGGCAAACGCATGCAACAGCCACACGCATTGATCAAACCGGCGCGCCTGCGCGACGGCGACCTGGTCGCCATCATCGCACCGGGCGGCTTTACGGATGAGGAGTCCATTGCCAAGGCCCAGCGCAATATCGAAGCGCTGGGACTGCGCGCCAGCCTGGGCGCGAATATTCGCGCCGTGCACGGCAACTATGCGGGCACGGTGCAGCAGCGCCTCGACGACTTGCACGCCGCGTTTCGCGATCCGGACGTCAAGGCCATCTGGGCCATCCGCGGCGGCTCCGGCTGCATTTCGCTGCTGGCGCTGCTCGATTACGCCTTGATCCAGCGCAACCCGAAAGTGCTGATCGGCTATTCCGACATCACGGCCTTGCACCTGGCCATCGCCAGCCAGACGGGCCTGGTGACCTTCCACGGTCCCGTGGCTTCATCGACGTTTTCCGAGTACACGGTGACGCAGCTGCAAAACGTGCTGATGATGCCGCAAGAGCAGTACACGATCCCGATGGCGCTGGACAACCACCGCCGTGCGCAGACGCAGCCGAACTTTGCCATCCGCACCGTGCACGGCGGCCAGGCGACGGGGCGCTTGACGGGCGGCAATCTGTGCATGGTCAGCGCGCTGGCCGGCACGCCGTATGCGGCCGATTTCCGCGAGCATATTTTGTTCCTCGAAGAAATCAACGAAGTGCCGTACCGCATCGACAGGATGTTGTGCCAGCTCGACCTGTCCGTGGGGTTCAACAAGGCAGCGGCCCTGATGCTGGGCATCTTCGAGCATTGCGAGGCGGCCGACGGCGACACGGCGCTGACCCTGAACGACACCCTTGACCAGCATTTGCAGCCTTTGCGCGTGCCGGCCGTCAGCGGCTACTCGTTTGGCCACATCCGCCACCAGTTCACGCTACCGATGGGCATCCTCGCCACTCTGGACGCGGACCGGCAAACCTTGACCTTGCTGGAGCCGGCCGTCTGTTAGCGTACGGTGCAGCGGGGCGATTGTCAGTATGCTAGTGTGATTGCAGGCGTGGCACGAGGCCGCGTCGCCTTTTCACCGCACCCGACATGATCAACCGCCACGCCAGTACCTACATCCTCAGCCATCCGCTGGCCTTCGTGCTGCAGGTGCTGAAGGGCTTTCGCGCCAACCAGGGATTGCTGCTGGCGGGCGCCGTCGCGTATTACTCGCTGCTGTCCATCGTGCCCCTGCTGATGCTGGTGGTGGTGGCGCTGTCGCACGTGATCGCGCAGGACGAATTGCTGCAAACCATAGGCCATTACCTGGAATGGCTGGTGCCGGGGCAATCGAAAGCCATCGTGGGCGAGATCGCGCACTTCCTTAACAACCGGGGCGTGATCGGCTGGCTGCTACTGCTGACCATGCTGTTTTTCAGCTCGCTGGCGTTTACCGTGCTGGAAAACGCCATGAGCGTGATCTTTATCCACCGCGTGGCCATCCGCCGCCGCCATTTCCTTATTTCCGCTATCTTGCCGTACTGCTATATCCTGTGCCTGGGCGTGGGCATCTTGCTGATCACCCTGGTGGCGGGCAGCCTGCAGGTGATGGGCGAGGAAAGCGTGCGCTTCCTGCGCCACGACTGGGGCCTGGAAGGCGTGTCCGGCGTGCTGTTGTATCTGCTGGGGCTGGCGGGCGAAATCCTCGTGCTCAGCTCGATCTACCTGGTCATGCCGGTGGGAAGATTATCGATCACGCATGCGCTGATCGGCGGCGTGACTGCGGCCCTGCTGTGGGAAATCGCCCGTCACGTGCTGGTCTGGTATTTTTCCACCTTGTCGCAGGTCAATGTCGTGTATGGCTCGATGACGACGGCCATCGTCGTCATGTTCAGCCTGGAAATCGGCGCCACCCTGCTGCTGCTGGGCGCGCAAGTGATTTCCGAATACGAAAGAGTGGCCCGTGGCGGCGAAGAGGACAAGCCGCTGGCGCTAAGGACTTGATTTTAAATATTTATTGCACCGCACAAAACCCTGTGCTATACTGCGTTCAGTGATTGAGATTTGGCAGCAAATCATCTCACCATCCAGTTTCAGCGCGGCGACCGACAGGTGTAATGTCGATGGCGTGACAGTGCGAAGAAATGGATTTTGTAATTCCGGATACGATGGTCGATTTTACACTTGGAGTCACCATGCAGATAGCATGGGAGTCCGAAAATCAGGAGGCACTTTGCAGATAGCACTGGCGTCCATGACACGATTAAAGCATTGGTAATACATTGGAACAAGCCCGCGTTTTAGCGGGCTTTTTTTCGTCTATTAAAAACCCAACGGCGTAACCCCGGGGTCGTACCCTGCAGGGTACGACCCCGGCATTTGCCCTGGGGTCTACAAAGCCCGCGCAATCAAAATCTTCTGAATATCGCTGGTCCCCTCATAAATCTGGCATACGCGCACGTCGCGGTAGATGCGCTCGACGGGGAAGTCGGACACATAGCCGTAGCCGCCATGCACCTGGATGGCGTCCGAGCACACTTTTTCCGCCATTTCTGACGCAAACAGCTTGGCCATGGCCGCTTCCTTGAGGCAGGGCAAGCCCGCATCCTTCATCGAGGCCGCGTGGCGGATCAGCTGGCGCGCCGCTTCGATCTGCGTGGCCATGTCGGCCAGGCGGAATTGCACGGCCTGGTGTTCATAGATGGGTTTACCGAAACTTTCGCGCTCGCGTGCGTACTGCAGGGCTGCTTCATACGCGGCGCGCGCCATGCCCACGGCTTGCGAGGCGATGCCGATGCGTCCGCCTTCCAGGCCGGACAGGGCGATCTTGTAGCCTTGTCCTTCTTCACCGATTAAATTTTCCGCCGGGATGCGGCAATTGTCGAACAGGATTTGCGCCGTGTCCGACGAATGCTGGCCCATCTTCTGTTCCAGTCCCGCCACGATGTAGCCTGGCGTGTTCGTCGGCACCCAGAAGGCGCTGATGCCGCGCTTGCCGGCTGCCTTGTCGGTGACGGCCATGACGATGGCCACGTCCGCATACTTGCCGCTGGTAATGAACTGCTTCGTGCCGTTGAGCACGTATTCATTGCCGTCGAGGGTGGCCGTCGTGCGCAGGGCCGAGGCGTCGCTGCCCGTGTGCGGTTCCGTCAGGCAAAACGCACCGAGCATGGCGCCTTGCGCCAGCGGGCGCAGCCATTGTTCCTTTTGCGCCTCGTTGGCGTACATCATGGCGATGCTGCACACGGGGCAATTAGTCACGGAAATGATGGTCGAGGTGCCGCCATCACCGGCGGCAATCTCTTCCAGCACCAGGGCCAGCGATACATAATCGAGGCCGGCGCCGCCGAGCGCTTCCGGCACGGCTACGCCAAAGGCGCCCAGCGCGGCCAGTTCCTGCAATTCTTCTTTCGGGAAATGATGTTCCTTGTCCCAGCGGGCCGCGTTGGGCGCCAGGCGCTCGCGCGAAAAACTGCG
The DNA here is from genome assembly GCF_013372745.1 of Janthinobacterium sp. BJB401. Classification (NCBI taxonomy): domain Bacteria; kingdom Pseudomonadati; phylum Pseudomonadota; class Betaproteobacteria; order Burkholderiales; family Oxalobacteraceae; genus Janthinobacterium; species Janthinobacterium sp. BJB401. Next base: position 12,943 of record NZ_JABXFH010000013.1, read on the forward strand.
CAGCGCTTCCTGGATCATCGTTTGTTCTTCATTGAGTATCATGGGACGTCGTCTCGTATTTTTTATAGTGGAGGCAGGAATTACCAGCCGATGTGCTTGCCATCGTAGTTGCGGAACACGGCCTTGTCCGTGGCCGGCAGGCTGGCCAAGGTGGCGCGGATGCCGGCAGCGCTTTGCTCGGGTGAAATATCGGCGCCGGCGCCGCCCATGTCCGTGCGTACCCAGCCCGGATGGAAGGCGACGCAGCTGACGCCTTGCGGGCCATGCACGAGGGACGTGTCGATCAGCACGGAATTCAAGGCTGCCTTGCTGGCGCGGTACAGCGAGCCGCTGGGATTGCCCCGCTCGCTCAGGGAGCCCATGTGCGAGGACAGCACAGCCAGCTTGCCTTTGGCATTGGCGACCAGCGGCGCCAGGAGCGGCAGCAGCCGCATGGCCGCCAGCACGTTCGTGTGCATGACGGCATCGAAATCTGCTTGCGTGGGGGAACCGTCTTGGCGCGGGCCATACACGCCCGCGTTGAGGATGGCCACGTCGAGTTTTTCATCGTCGAGCTTCCAGCCCAGGCCGGCACAGCCGTCCACATCCGTCACGTCGAGCCGGTGCGCTTCCGCGCCCAGTTGCGCGAGGGCGTCGCAAGCGTCTTGCGTGCGCGCCGTGGCAATCACTCGCCAGCCATCGTGGCGGTATTGACGGACGATTTCGTGGCCGATGCCGCGCGAGGCGCCGATGATCAATGCGGTAGGCATATTTATTCTCCCTGAAAATAAAATGAAAGCGCACACCGTAAACCGCGGTGCGCGCCCGTGCTCAGGAAGAGCTTATACCAGTTCGATTGCCATCGCCGTCGCTTCGCCGCCGCCGATGCACAGGGCCGCCACGCCGCGCTTGCCGCCGGTTTTTTTCAAGGCGCCCAGCAGGGTGACGATGATGCGCGCGCCCGAGGCGCCGATCGGGTGGCCCAGCGCGCACGCGCCGCCGTGGATGTTGATCTTGCTGTGCGGAATATCGAGGTCGTGCATGGCGGCCATCGGTACGGCCGCGAACGCTTCATTGATCTCGAACAAGTCCACATTGCTGCTGCTCCAGCCCGTCTTGGCGTACAGCTTTTTCACCGCGCCGATGGGGGCCGTGGTGAATTCATTCGGCGCCTGCGCATGCGTGGCGTGGCCGTGGATTTTCGCGATGACGGTGCAGCCGAGTTTTTTCGCCGTCGACTCGCGCATCAGCACCAGGGCGGCCGCGCCATCGTTGATCGACGACGACGAGGCGGCCGTGATGGTGCCATCCTTCTTGAACGCCGCCTTCAAGGTCGGGATTTTTTCCAGGCGGGCTTTTTGCGGGCCTTCATCGATGCTGACGACGGTGTCGCCGCCGCGGCCGGAAACGGTCACGGGTGCGATTTCCCACTCAAAACTGCCATCCTTGGTGGCCGCTTGCGCGCGTTTCACGGATTCGATGGCAAACGCATCCTGCGCTTCGCGCGTGAACTGGTACTGGCTGGCGCACTCTTCGGCAAACGTGCCCATCGAGCGGGCATTGCCCTTTTCATCGCGGCTGTAGGCGTCTTCCAGGCCATCCATCATCATGTGGTCATAGATCATGCCATGGCCGATGCGGTAGCCGCCGCGTGCTTTTGGCACCAGGTAAGGGGCGTTGGTCATCGATTCCATGCCGCCCGCCACCACTACGTCGGCGCTGCCGGCGAGCAAGGTGTCATGTGCGAACATGGTCGTCTGCATGGCCGAGCCGCACATTTTCGACAGGGTCACGGCGCCCGTGGAATCGGGCAAGCCGGCCTTGCGCAAGGCCTGACGCGCGGGCGCCTGGCCCTGGCCAGCCATCAGGCAATTGCCGAAATACACGTGTTCCACGGCATCCGGCGCCACGCCGGCCCGTTCCACGGCGGCGCGGATGGCCACGGCGCCCAGGTCGCTGGCGGTGACGTTGGCGAAGTCGCCCTGGAAGGCGCCCATGGGGGTGCGCGCGGCACCGACGATTACGACTGGATCATTCATGTTGGATCTCCGGTTAAAGGTGGGGATGGTGACTGCATACAAAAACGCAGATGCTGCGGATACGGGAAGACGTCCTCGATATGGCCGTCTTCGATGCGCTGCTTGCGCGCCTGCCAATATTGCGCCGTCAGCAGGTCGGCATGGTGCTGCATGAAATACTTGCGGATGCGGGGATTGCCCAGCAGGAAGGTGCCGAATTGTTCGGGAAACACATCGTGCTTGCCGATGGGATACCACGGTTCGGCCGACATTTCCTCCTCCTCCGTGCGCGCCTCGGGAATGACGCGGAACTGGCAATCGGTGATGTATTCGATTTCATCGTAATCGTAAAAAACGACGCGCTGATGACGGGTCACGCCAAAGTTTTTATACAGCATGTCGCCGGGGAAAATATTGGCGGCCACCAGTTCCTTGATGGCATTGCCGTACTCGACGATGGCGTGTTCGACCAGGTCGTCTCGGCCTTCCTTCTCGGCATTGCTCAGCCACATGTTCAGCGGCACCATGCGCCGCTCGATGTACAGGTGGCGGATGATGATCTGCTCGTGGTCTTCTTCGATCAGCGAGGGCGCGAACTGTTTCAGCTCCGCCAGCAATTCCTCGGCAAAACGGGCGCGGGGAAAGGCCACGTTGGAATACTCGAGCGTGTCGGCCATGCGGCCCACTCTGTCGTGGTGTTTCACCAGCAAATACTTTTGCTGGACTTGCGCGCGCGTGGTTTCCTTGGGCGGCGGGAAAAAATCCTTGATGACCTTGAAGACATACGGAAACGAGGGCAGGGCAAACACCAGCATCACGAGGCCGCGGATGCCGGGCGCGCTTTCAAAGTGGTCCGACGAGTGTTTTAAATGTTGCAGGTAGTCGCGGTAAAACAAGGTCTTGCCCTGCTTCTGCAAGCCCAGGATCGTATAGATTTCGCTGCGCGGTTTGCGCGGCAGCAAGCTGCGCAGAAATTGTACGTAGGCCGACGGCACTTCCATATCCACCAGGAAATACGCGCGCGTAAACGAAAACAGCACGGCGATTTGCTGCTGCTCGAACAGCACCGTGTCGAGCACCAGCTTGCCGTGCCGGTTGTGCAGGATGGGCACGACGAACGGATATTCGCGGTTGCCGTTGATGCCCTTGCCGACCAGATAGGCGCCCTTGTTGCGGTAGAACAAACTGGTCAAGACTTGTATCTGGTGGTTCGGCTCGAGCCGCTCGCCGCCGAACAGCTGCTGCAGCCGCGCTTCCACCTGGGCCACGTCACGCTCGAGGTTGGCAAAGGCGCAGTCCAGCTGGAAGTCCGTCACCATGCCTTGCAGGGTATGGCGCAAGCCATCCTTGCCCGGGTAATACACGCGGTAGGTGGGGATTGGATCCTGCGTTTCGATGTATTCCGTGGACACGACGGGACGCACGAAAATATAGTCGTTATTGAAATACGTGCGGTGCAGGATGTTGCAGCAAACGGAATTGAAGAAGGTTTCCGCCAGTTCCGGCTGCTTGTGTTCCGTCAGCATGCCGATGTAGTGCAGCTTCAGTTCGCGCCACACTTCGTCGCTCAACTCCGACTCTTCGTACTCATCTTCGAGCATCTGCACGCATTCCTGCACGCGCTTGTCATAAAAGTCGATGCGTTCGCGGGCTGCCGTCTGTGCCGCGTTCCAGGCGCCTTGCTCGAAGTACTGCTTGGCTTGCTGGCTGGTTGCGCGGAACAAACGGTAATGCTTGTCAAAGCCGTCGCGGATGGTGCGCGCGATATCGAATGCAATCTGGGAAGAGAGCAATTTGGGGAAGGCAATGTGCGTCATAGTTGTGCTCGCATGAATGGCTCATCACCCAGTCGATCGTCGCGCGCCCGTGCTTACTTGGTTTCCGCAAACAGTTCGCGGCCTATCAGCATGCGGCGGATTTCGCTGGTCCCGGCGCCGATTTCATACAGCTTGGCATCGCGCCACAGGCGGCCGGCCGGATACTCGTTGATGTAGCCGTTGCCGCCCAGGGCCTGGATCGCTTCGCCCGCCATCCAGGTCGCTTTCTCTGCACTATACAGAATCGCACCGGCCGCATCCTTGCGCAACTGGCGCACGGCTTCCGGCGTGGTGGCGCGGTCGCAGGCCTGGCCCACGGCGTAGACATAGGCCTTGCAGGCCATCATGGTCGAATACATATCGGCCAGCTTACCTTGCATCAACTGGAATTCGCCGATGGCCTGGCCGAATTGCTTGCGGTCATGCACATAGGGTACGACCAGGTCCATGCAGGCCTGCATGATGCCCAGCGGGCCGCCGGACAGCACCGTGCGCTCGAAATCGAGGCCCGACATCAGCACGTTGACGCCCTTGCCCAGGCCGCCCAGCACGTTTTCGGCCGGTACTTCGCAATCCTGGAACACCAGTTCGCCCGTGTGCGAGCCGCGCATGCCCAGCTTGTCGAGCTTTTGCGCGATGGAAAAGCCCTTGAAATTCTTTTCGATCAGGAAAGCCGTCATGCCGCGCGGACCCGCTTCCAGGTCGTTTTTCGCGTACACCACCAGCACGTCCGCGTCGGGACCGTTGGTGATCCACATCTTGGTGCCGTTCAAGACCCAGCGGTCGCCCTTGAAGTCGGCGCGCAGCTTCATGCTGACGACGTCCGAGCCCGCGTTCGGCTCCGACATGGCCAGGGCGCCGATGTGCTCGCCTGTGATCAGTTTCGGCAGGTACTTGGCTTTTTGCTCGGCCGTGCCGTTGCGCTTGATCTGGTTCACGCACAGGTTCGAATGGGCGCCGTAGGACAGGCCGACGGACGCCGAGGCGCGCGAGATCTCTTCCATGGCGATGATGTGTGCCAGGTAGCCCATGCCGGCGCCGCCGTACTCTTCGCTGACGGTGATGCCGAGTAAACCCATGTCGCCCATTTTGCGCCACAGGTCCATGGGGAACTGGTCCGTGCGGTCGATGTCGGCCGCGCGCGGCGCGATTTCGGCGGCGGCGAATTGTTGTATCGCTTCACGCAGCGAGGCGATGTCGTCGCCGTGGTCAAAGGTCAAGCCTGGGAGATGGAGCATGTCGTCCTCGTCGTCGTTATCTTCGTTATATTGGTGGCGGTCATGGATGCCGGGTCAGTGAAGCTATGATACTCAGTTGTGACGTTTACGTAAACGTCAACCGATGCGCGGCAGCGGTCTGCTGCCCGCGCCTTTAGTTGGTTTGCGCCTTATCAAGGTTCAAGTCCGCCAGCATGCGTGCGCAAGCGTCTTCATGCGCGCTGATTTCCGCCAGCGCCATTTCGATATCGATGCGTTGCTGCTCCAGCGTTTGCCGGTGCTGCGCCAGCACGCCCAGGAAGCGGTCCATCTGCGCGCGCGTGTCCTTCGGCGACTCGTACATGTCGACCAGGCTCTTGATCTCCGACAACGCCAGGCCCAGGCGCTTGCCGCGCAGGGTCAGCTTCAGGCGGGTGCGGTCGCGCGGCGTGTAGACGCGGCTGCGCCCGCCTGCGCCTTCGCGTTTCGGGCTGAGCAAGCCCTGGTCTTCATAGAAGCGGATGGCGCGCGCCGTGATGTCGAATTCCCGCGCCAGTTCGGTAATCGTATAGGTCGTCATGGGTGCGGGCGGTGTCGGTTGCATGGGTGGTCGATAGCTAGATGGGTGCTGCGAGGCAATGGTGGCAAAGTGCCGTATACGTCAACGTCAATACTATTGTAGCGTGCCCTGCCCGTGCTGCAACAAAGAAAAAGAAGGCGTGAATGGGGGGAGTTTGGCGAATCAGACAACAATTACTGAAAATAAATTGATTCTTCTTGCGCAAACGCGCTTAAGATCGAGAGTTGGTGGCCAAGATGACACCAAAAAGAGCTTTCCTGGCATAACGGCGACATTCTTTTCGCTGCGATGGCAGTAAAATTTTTTGGACGCAGTCTCTTTCCAGTGGGCACGATCAAAAAACAAGGTCTCGCGATAAGCACGCTGTTCAGATCGTTTCCATGTTGGAAACAAAATGGCCCTTCTGAAAACTTTGTCTACAAGAAATTGTATGGCATGGGCATTGCGTGTATCGGTAGAGCAGGGCATTATCCGATACCGTACGTTGTAATGCCAAACCGAGGCTTTGAATCGTGCTGCAGTGCGAAAATCAAGGCTAGCCGCGAATTTGACCCGAAGCCATGCAGAATCGCAAGAGAAAATTCGGCCCACTTTTTGACCTGAAAAGGCCGGGCGGAGTGTTAATTGTTAATTGATACTTTTTTCAAATGTAACAATCTGTATGGTCATTCAAGAAACTGACTTTCATGTTACAACATGAAATAGTACACCTATGAATTCTTCTAACGAACGCGAAAGCTTCAGCCAGCGACTTCAGTTGGCTCTCAAAAACGCCCATTATTCTCCAGACAGCCCGACCAGACTGGCCCGGGAATTCAATATCCGTTTCGACGGGCGCCCGATTACCGTGCATGCAGCTAGGAAATGGTTAGTAGGTGAAGCAATTCCGACGCAAGAGAAATTGCGCATGATTGCTCAATGGTTGGGCGTTCCGGCCGAATGGTTGCGCTTTGGCGGCCCGGAAAGCGCCACGCCGAATGGCGAAGCGGGCAGCGCTTTGTCGCGTTTTGAGTCCGCCGATGTGAAATTAATTGCCGATTTGCAAAGATTAGATGAACATCATCGTCAAATCGCGCGAGAATTTATTCGCATGCTGGTAAGAGTCAACTACCAAAAGTAAGCATTCAGGCCCTCCCCGGCCGGCACCGTCCGCCTTTCGTGGGCGGTGCTCCCCCTGTCCTTTTATTTGCGCAAGGTCATACTGGAGACATGATTTTGCCGCACAATAAGACCTCGCATGTTGCGCTGCAGCGGAATTATTTGACAATAATCCCGCACGCAGCGGCGCAGCGGCCAATACCAGCGCATAATCACATCAGAAGCAGCCAGTTCATCCACTACGGAGCCGAGCATTTGAGCCGTCTTATGAAAAGTAACTACAGCAATACCGCGCAGCTGAAGGACTTGATGACCGTGCCCCCCATGACTGCCGCGCAACACGCGGAAGTGATGCGCAAACGGATCGCCCACCGCAGGATGGTTGAAGAAGCCAGGGATTTGAAGCAGGCAAGTGCTGTACAGTTTGAGAAACGCTGAGTGGTGGATGCCTGACCAAAGCTACTGCGCGTCGGCATAGGCGGTCTGCGATGCTCGCCGTGCTGGAGCACGGCTGCGCTTCTCGACCACCTCTTCCTTCCGCTCGCTACGCTTTTGTCACGCATCGTGACGTGCGTAGTTGGTGATGTAGCCTGTTAGTTTGTTGCTGGCTGGTCTGGAGTTTTCAAACCATTCCACCGCGGCGCCAGGGCATGCTCAATGCCGAGCAGGTCGATGACGCGCGCCACCGTATGGTCGACCATCTCCGCGATGCTCTGCGGGCGGTGATAAAAGCTTGGCAAGGGCGGGAAGATGATGCCGCCCATTTCGGTCACGGCCGTCATATTGCGCAGGTGCGCCAGGTTGAACGGCGTTTCGCGCACCATCAGGATCAGGCGGCGGCGCTCCTTGAGCACCACGTCGGCTGCCCGCGTGATCAAATTATCCGACAAGCCATGGGCCACGGCCGCGAGGGTCTTCATCGAGCACGGTGCGACGACCATGCCATCCGACTGGAACGAGCCGCTGGCGATAGCGGCGCCGATGTCGCGCAGCTTGTGCACCACATGCGCCTGCGCTTCGATGTCCTTGCGCCCCACGCCCGTTTCCTGGTGCAGGGTCAGTACGGCCGCATCCGACAAGACCAGATGCGTCTCGATGCCGGGGATGGCGCCGAGTAATTGCAGCAGCCGCAAGCCATACACGGCGCCCGTGGCGCCCGTGATGGCCACGACGATACGGCGCGGCCGCTGCGTTTGGCTATCAGGCATCCAGCAGGGACTTCAGTTCGCCCGATTCAAACATTTCATTCATGATATCGGAACCACCGATGAACTCGCCTTTGACATACAGCTGCGGAATGGTTGGCCAGTTCGAGTAATCCTTGATGCCCTGGCGCACTTCCGGGTCATCCAGCACGTTGACGGTAGCGATGTTTTCCACGCCGCACGCTTTCAGGATCTGGATGGCGCGGCCGGAAAAGCCGCACTGCGGGAATTGGGCCGTGCCCTTCATGAACAGCACGACTGGCGTGCTCGTCACGGTTTCTTTGATCCAGGTTTGTACGTCGCTCATAGCTGCCTCTGATGGGTAAATAAATAGATGCCGTCATTTTATAAGAAAACGCCGGCACGGGTATGCGCTCAAGTCATAAATCGGGCAAGTCAGCCACGTTGACGCTTATAAGGTCTTGCCCAGGCACACCGATTGTGGCGCGCCCACGTATTTGCCCCAGGCAATGACGGGTGCATAGCCGTGTTTGGCATAAAACGCCACGGCGCGGCCATTCGCCACGCGGGTGGACAGGTGCAGGGCCTGGTAGCCATTCCGGCGCGCCTGTGCCTCCACATGGGCCAGCAGGGCCGCGCCCACGCCGGCGGCGCTAGGGCGCGCATACATGCGCTTGAGTTCGCCTATGGCGCTGTCCGGCTCGCCCAGCGGCCGCAGGGCGGCGCAGCCCAGCAGTTCTCCAGCCGCATCGCGGGCCAGATAAAAGCCGCCGCGCGGCGTTGCCGCCTCGACATCGAAGGAAGAACGGCCGCTGTCGCCATTGATGCGCAGCAGCGCGTCCGACAATGCGTCGAGCAGCAACTGGGCCTCCACGCTGGCGGCGTCCACCGCCAGGATGATCAGATCATGCCTGGCGGCCATGGAGTTAGCCGCGCAGCTTGGCGAACGCGGCGGCCATGCTGCCGGCCGGCTCGGGCGCGTTGCGCGACTGCGACTGGTGCTGCGCCATGCTGCGGCGGTCGTTGCGGTCGCCCTTTTGCTCGGGCTTGCTGCCCGCCTGCGGCGCGCTGTCCGTCAAACGCATGGTCAGCGCGATGCGCTTGCGCTTCTCGTCGACTTCCAGCACTTTGACACGCACGACCTGGCCCGCTTTCACCACCGTATGCGGATCTTTGACAAAGGTGTTCGACAGGGCGGAGATGTGCACGAGGCCATCCTGGTGCACGCCGATGTCGACGAAGGCGCCAAAGGCGGCCACGTTGGTGACCACGCCTTCTAAAATCATGTCCGGGCGCAAGTCGCGGATCTCTTCCACGCCTTCCTTGAAGGTGGCGGTCGTGAATTCCGGACGCGGGTCACGGCCCGGCTTTTCCAGTTCCTTCAAGATGTCGGAAATGGTCGGCACGCCGAATGTTTCATCCGCATATTTTGCCGGGCTCAAGGTTTTCAGCAAGGCTGTTTCGCCGATGACGGCCTTGATATCCTTCTTGATGTCAGCGAGGATCTTTTCCACCAGCGGGTACGATTCCGGGTGGACGGCCGAGGCGTCCAGCGGGTTTTCGCCGCCCATCACGCGCAAAAAGCCGGCTGCCTGTTCGTAGGTTTTATCGCCCAGGCGCGGCACGGCTTTCAGGGCCGCGCGCGAGGTGAACGCGCCCTTCATGTCGCGGTAGGTGACGATGCTTTGCGCCACGCTGGCCGACAGGCCGGACACGCGCGCCAGCAGGGGCGCCGACGCCGTGTTGACGTCCACGCCGACGGCATTCACGCAATCTTCCACTACCGCATCGAGCGAGCGGGCCAGTTGGCTTTGGCTCACGTCATGCTGGTACTGGCCCACGCCGATCGATTTCGGGTCAATTTTCACCAGTTCGGCCAGCGGGTCTTGCAGGCGGCGCGCGATCGACACGGCGCCGCGCAGGGACACATCCATGTCCGGCAATTCTTTCGAGGCGAATTCGGACGCCGAATACACCGACGCGCCCGCTTCCGAGACGACGATCTTCGTCATCTTCGCTTCCGGATGCTGCTTGATCAGGTCCTGCGCCAGCTTATCGGTTTCGCGCGAGGCGGTGCCGTTGCCGATGGAAATGAGCGACACATTGTGCTTGGCGGCCAGGCGGCCCAGCGTATGCAGCGAGCCATCCCAGTCGTTCTTCGGCTGGTGCGGGTAGATCACGGCCGTGTCGACGACTTTACCGGTGGCATCAACGACAGCGACCTTGACGCCCGTGCGCAGGCCAGGATCGAGGCCCATGGTGGCGCGCTGGCCGGCCGGCGCGGCCAGCAGCAGCGCTTTCAGATTGGTGGCGAAGACGTTGATGGCGTCGAGTTCCGAGCGTTCGCGCAGCGCGCCCATCAGTTCCGTTTCCAGGTGCATGAAGCTTTTCACGCGCCAGGTCCAGCGTGCCGTGTCGGCCAGCCATTTGTCGGCCGGGCGGCCTTGTTGCTTGATGCCGAAGCGGGCGGCGATGCGGCCTTCGCACGGGTTGTGCGGCGCATCCCATTTCGGTTTTTCCGCTTCCGTGTCCAGACGCAGGGTGACGTCGAGGATGCCTTCGCGGCGGCCGCGCAGCAGCGCCAGCGCGCGGTGCGAGGGCACTGTGGAAATGGTTTCCGAGTAATCGAAATAATCGGCGAATTTTTCGCCTTCGTCCTGCTTGCCTTCCACCACTTTCGATTCGACGATGCCGTGTTCCTGCACGTATTCGCGCAAGGTTTGCAGCAGGGTCGCGTCTTCGGCGAAACGCTCCATCAGAATCTGGCGCGCGCCGTCGAGGGCCGCCTTGGTGTCCGCCACGCCCGGATTGTTGCCGTCGGCACTCGTAAACGCGTCGCGCAGGAACTTGCCCGCTTCCATTTCCGGCGTCAGTTCGGGATTGTCCAGCAAGCCGTCGGCCAGCGGCATCAGACCCGCTTCGATGGCGATCTGCGCCTTCGTGCGGCGCTTCTGTTTGTACGGCAAGTACAAATCTTCGAGGCGCGTCTTGTCTTCCGCGTGCATGACGGCGTCCAGCAGCTCGGGCGTCATCTTGTTCTGTTCCGTGATCGAGGCCACGATGGCGGCGCGCCGCTCTTCCAGCTCGCGCAGATAGCGCAAGCGCTCTTCGAGCAGGCGCAGCTGGATATCGTCGAGGCCGCCGGTCGCTTCCTTGCGGTAACGGGCGATGAAGGGCACGGTGGCGCCTTCGTCGAGTAGTTCGATGGCGGCGGCAACCTGCACCGGTTTGGCGGCAAGTTCAAGGGCAAGACGTTGTTCGATAGTGGGCAGCATGGTTGTTTCCAGAGCGATCAAGCCTGGAATGATACGCAATCGGCGCGATTGCGCAATCTTGACAGCGCAAATGGACTGTGCGTTGACAACAAGGTCAGCGGGCCGGCAGCAGCGGGCTGGCGGGCGCGGGAGCTGGCGGCCTCTGCGGCGTGACGGATTTACCAAAGGCATTGCCCATGCGGTGTTCGAGGGCGGCGCGGTTGTACAGGCCCAGCTGGTTCGACGGGCGCTGCATGACGGCTTCCGCACCGGACAGGGTGGGCGGCGGCCGGTTCAGGGTGTTGCTGTTTGGCAATAATTTTTCACTCAGGCAAGACATCGATGGCGCGCGCTGGCCATCGATGTCCACTTCCACGCAAGCCTTCTGCGGCGCGGCGGCCTTCACGACGACGGTGTGCTCGTCCGCCTGTACGGGCAGGGCGGTGCAGGCCAGCAGCAACAGTGAGAACAGGCGTGCCATGACGGCTCCCGGAGCGGTGGATGAAGCGTTCAGCATAGCAAGGCCATGTGTCGCGGCGATGACACAGACGGGAATGCGGGCTGGCGCCATGTCATGCAGTTGTCATTTTATGAAGCTACCATCTTGCCATTCTGCAGACAACATTGCAGTCAAGACACTTCATGAGCAGGATTTTTCGTTGCTTCCCCTGGAAAATGACACTAAGCCACCGCCGCGCCGCAAGGGGCAATGCCCTGTCCGCCTGCTTGCTGATGACATTGATGACCTTGATGACATTCGTGCGGCCGGCTGCGGGCGCGGACGGTGCTGATGCCGGCGCGCACGCGACCATGCATTTCGACTTGCCCGCCCAGCCGCTCGATGCGGCCCTGGTGGCGTTTGGCGAAGTGACCGGGTATTCCGTGCTCGTCAGCAGCCAGCTGGCGGCCGGCAAAGTGGCCGCACCCGTGCGTGGCGACTACACGCCGGCCGAAGCGCTGCAGCGCTTGCTGGCTGGCACGCAGCTGGGCGCGCGCTTCAGCGGCAGCAATGCGTTTACCTTGCTGGCGCTGGCCGATGCGCCCGTGGCAGCAGCGCCCGTGCCGGCCGAAGTGACCCCCGCCAGCGCAGCATTGCAAGGCTATGCGGCCATCCTGCAGCGTTCGCTCACGCGCGCCCTGTGCCGCTTGCATCCGGACGCCTTTGGCCGCTACCGCCTGGCCTTTCAGCTGTGGCTTGACGAGCGGGGCAAGGTGCGCGCCGTGCATGTGCTCGAACCGAGTGGCGTGGAACAGCGCGACCGCGCCGTGCTGCAACGCCTGCGCAGCCTGCTGATCGATGGCGCGCCGCCGGCGGGCTTGCCGCAGCCGCTGACGATTTTACTGACGCCACGGCCCGATCCCGATGCCGATTGCGCGCCCTACCTCGTGTCCGGGGCGCCCTGAGCATGCCGGAACTGCTCAAAACCACCTTGCGCAAGCTGTTCCTGGAACGCTACGGACAGTTTCGCCGCCATCTGCAGCGCCGCCTCGGTTCGGAAGACCTGGCCAATGACGCGCTGCATGAAACGTATCTGCGGGTGGAACGGATGAACGCGCCCGAAGCGATCAGCTACCCGTCCGCCTACCTGATGCGCATCGCCATCAACATTGCGGAAGATCAACGCCGCGACAATGCGCGCCTGCTCAGCCTGCCCGATATCGACGATCTGTACGAGATGGCCGATGAGCTGGCCGACCCGGCGCGCACCTTCAGCGCGCGCGCCGAACTGGAAGAGCTGGAACGGGCCTTGCAGGAATTGCCGAAACGCCGGCGCGCCATCGTCATCGCCGCCCGCGTCGACCAGTTGCCGCACCGCGACATCGCCGAGCGTTTCGGCATTTCCGCCCGCACCGTCGAGAAGGAATTGCGCGCCGGCCTCGAACATTGCTGCGAACGCATGGGACGCGATTTCATCCAGCGCTTCGGTCCCGGCGCGGGAAAAACGTCTAAACATCATGACTGAACAAGCGGAAGACGATATGGGTGTCATCCAGAAGGAAGCGCAGGCGTGGGTCGTGCGCCTGGCCTCGGGCCAGGTCAGCGAGCGCGACGCGCAAGTGTTTCGCCACTGGTGCGCGCGCAGCCGCAAGCATGCCAACGCGTTTGCCGAGGCGCGCGCCGTGTGGGGCGCCATGGCGCCGGCCGCGCGCGCCGTCAAGCGGGCGCAGGCGCCTGTCAACGTGGCGCGGCGCGCCTGGCTCGGCGGCGCCGTGGCCGCCTCGCTGGGTTTACTGGTGCTGCGCCCGCCCACGGATCTGTGGTCGGCCGTGGCCGGTCTTGCCGCCGACTATGCCACCGGCACGGGCGAGCAGCGTGAAGTGGCGCTCGACGGCGGCGTGCTGGTGCAGATGAATACGCAGACGCGCCTCGATGCGGCGCCGCTGCAGGATGGCGCCGCGGCGCTGGTGCTGCTGGCGGGCGAAGCGGAATTCCAGGCTGGCTTGCGCGGCGCGGCGCGGGTGCGCGTGCAGGCGGGCGACGGCACCGTGTCGGCCGGCAGCGCGCGCTTCAATATCCGGTTATTTGGCCAGGAAGTGTGCGTGACGTGCCTGGCGGGGCGCTTGCGCGTGGCGCAGGCCGGCAACGACGCGGAACTGGCGGCGGGCCAGCAACTGCGCTACCGGCCAGAGCATTTCGGCATCGCCCGCGCCGTGGCAAAAAGCGAGGTCAGCGCGTGGCGCCACCGGCTGCTGGTCTTTAAACAAAGCACCCTGGCCGAGGTGGTGGACGAGGTGAACCGCTACCGTCCCGGCAAGCTGATCCTCAATGGCGAGGCCTTGAAACTGACGCGCGTGCAAGCGAGCTTTTCGCTCGACCGCCTCGACGACGTGATCGCCCTGATCCAGGACGCGTATGGCGCGCGCGTGACGCGGCTGCCGGGCGGCATCGTGCTGTTCGGCTGAGCCCCGCCTTGGCGCCCCGAGGTGCTCACCCAATTATGACATTTTCATGACCTTTTGCAGTCCCGGACCTTGTTCCCTGTCAATGCTGCTGGAAGCCGCGAATCAGTGCCTGCCGCCCGCCACCGTGCGTGCCGCGCGCCGCCTCGCGATATCGGTCAGCAACGGAACATGAAAAGGGAATGTCGCCATGCAGCGAAGCAAGTCGGTCACGAAACACGCATCCTCCTCCGCCATGGCGGGCAGTCACCACGGGCGTCCGGTGCGCTTGAAACCGCTGGCGCTGGCCATCGCCATGCTGCTGCAGGCGGGCGGCGCGCAGGCGCAGCAGCCGTTCAGCGGCGCCTGGTTTGCCGGCAAGGGCGCGCAGCAGGGCACGGCCGCCGCCACGGGACGCTTGCCGAATGGCCAGCCGGCCACATCGCTGAACAATCCTTTGCTGCAGCAGCAAAAGGCCGAAGGCAAGCTGCAGCAATCGCTGAACAACCTCTTGCTGGCCGCGCGCGGCATCGCCGCCGAACAGGCAGTGCAGGCGGCCGCGCGCCAGGCGGCGCTGGCCGCTGGCGGTGCGCCCGATGGCCTGGTCAAGGGCGGCTTGCAGGTCGACACTAACAGCCTGACGGCGGGGTGGCTCAACGCCCAGGGCCCGGTGCAGACCCAGGCCGACGGCAAGACCGTCGTGAAGGTGGTGCAGACGGACGACAAGGCGATTTTGAACTGGGAAAGTTTTAACGTCGGCAAGAACACCACCCTGCAGTTCGACCAGAAATCGAACTGGTCCGTCTTGAACCGGGTCAACGATCCGCTGGCGCGCCCCAGCCAGATCCAGGGCCAGATCAAGGCCGACGGCACGGTGATGATCGTCAACCGCAATGGCATCGTGTTTACGGGTAGCAGCCAGGTCGATACGCGCAACCTGGCGGCGGCCGCCATGGGCATGAGCGACAGCCAGTTCAAGAGCGGCCTGTACGGCAAGGCGCAGGGCGCGGGCGCCGTGCCGACCTTCGCGAATGATTTATTGCTGGGCCAGAATACCTTTACGCATGGCAAGGCCGAAGCGGATGTCGTCGTCGCCGCCGGCGCGCGCATCGACACGCGCAAGCCGCAAACGGTGACGGAAGGCGGCGGCTATGTGCTGCTGGCCGGCCGCAGCGTCGACAATGCGGGCGCCATCACCACGCCGAATGGCCAGACCACGCTGGCCGCCGGCGACGCCATCGTCGTGCGCCCGGGCCAGGGCACGGACAAGAACCAGTATTCGAGCACGCGCGGCAATGAAGTCGAGATGCTGCGCACGGCCGGCAGCGGCGCCGGCGCCGTCGTCAACCGCGGCTTGATCCAGTCGGCCGGCGGCGACATCACGCTGAGCGGCAACACGCTGCGCCAGGACGGCATGCTGCTGTCGAGTACCTCCGTCAACGGACGCGGCGCCATCCACCTGTCGGCGGTGGGCGAGGACGCCAAGGTCACCATGGGACGCGGCAGCGTCAGCGCCATTTTTATCGACGACAACGGCGCCACGGCGCTCGACGTGCAGCGCGATACCTTGCTGAAAGATACGGGCAAGGGCACGGACACGCCGCTGGACCGGCGCGACCAGTCGCTGGTGCGCATCGTTTCGGCCGGCAACGTGGAATTCGAAGGCGATTCGCTGACCCTGGCCACGGGTGGCCAGGTGCTGGTCGACGCGGCCCGCCGCAGTCACGTGGCGCGCGACGCCGCCATCGACGTCTCCGGCGCCGTCGGCGTGAAGGTCGACATGAGCAGTAACAATGTGCTGATCAATGTGCAGGGTAACGAACAGCGCGACGCGCCGGGCAGCCGCGACGCGAAATACCTGAACAACAGCGACGTGTGGGTCGACCGCCGCGACCTGGTGCTGGTGCCGGCCGGCACCAATGGCTACGCCACGGACCGCTGGTACACGGCCGGCGGCCTGCTGGAAGTGAGCGGCTACCTCAATACCAGCGGCCACGGCATCGGCGAATGGGCGGCCCAGGGCGGCACCGTCGGCTTTGGCGGCGGCGAAGTGGTGACGCAGGCCGGTTCGCGCATCAACATCGCCGGCGGCTCGCTGGACGTGCAGACGGGCATGGTCAAGCAGACGTGGCTGAAGGGCGCCGATGGCGCGATGTACAAGCTCAGCACTGCACCCGGCGACAATCTGTACACGGGCTTGTACCGCGGCTATGAAAGCACGCATGCGCGCTGGGGCGCGAACACGACGGAGACGTACGCGAATGCCTTGATCGGCCGGCGCGAACGCCTGGAAAACGGCTACACGGTGGGCCGCGACGCGGGCCGCCTGATCGTGTCCACGGGCGCGGCCGTGCTGGAAGGCGATATCGACACGTCCGTGTTCCAGGGCGAGCGCCAGCAGCGCAAGCGCGATGACGGCATGGATAGCTACAAGCAGGCGCAGACGTCGGCCGCGCGCGCCGGTCAATTGATCGTCGGCAAAATGACGCCCGTCTTCGATACGAAGGCGGGCCAGCTGCGCGACAGCCCGCAAGCCGTGCTGGAAAACGTCGAGATCGGCAAGGTGGCGCCCGTCGCCGATGGCCAGCTGCTCAGTGAAGCCTTGCCAGCCGCGCGCAGCAAGACCCTGCAGCTCGATGCGGACTGGCTCAATGGCCTGGAACTGGGCGCCCTGAATATCTACGCCTACGACAAGCTCGACGTCAACGCGGACGTGCGCGTGGCCGATGGCGGCGACGTCGCCCTGCACGCCACCGACGTGGCCATCAAGGCGAACGTCAGCGCGCGCGGCGGCAGCATCGCCGCCGGTGACATCGTCTCGCGCTACCTGGCGAATGCGGGCGCGGTATGGGCCGAAGGCAAGCTGGTGCCGGACAACCGTCCCACGGGAACGGCCGGCGTGCGCGTGGCGCCCGGCGTGCGTCTCGATGCGCGCGGCCTGTGGAGCAACCTGGAACTTGATCCGGGCGCGGTCGCCGGCTTGCCATATGTGAATGGCGGCAAGGTCACCTTGAAAAGCTCGGGCGGCGTCGAGCTGACCGGCGGCAGCGTCATCGACGTCTCGTCGGGCGCGGCCTTGATGAGCAATGGCAGCTTGCAGGGCGGACGCGGCGGCGACATCACCCTGGCGGTCGATCTGCCGACGGAGAAAGCGCCGACGGGCGCCATGCTCAAGCTCGACGGCGAGTTGCGCGGCCATGGCGTGAAAGGCGGCGGACGCCTGGTGATTGACAGCGGCGCGGCCGTCAGCATCGGCGGCAAGCTGCAGGGTGGCGACGTGTTGCCAGGTGGCAGCAGCGCCCCCATCGGCCTGCGCCTGGCCGATGAATTCCTGATCGCCAAGGGCGAGAAGATCCCCTTCGATTTTGCACTGAGTACCAGCCTGATCAAGCCGGGACAGGCCTTGAGCAAACCCGTGACGGTGGACGTGTCGGCGCAGAAACCGCTGGTGCTGGGAGCCGACCTGCTGGTGCCGCCGGGCGCCTATGTCACCACCGCCAGCGGCGCGTCTGTCTACCAGGGTTCCATTGCGCCCGCCGGCAGCGTGCTGACTGCCATCAATAGCCTGCCTGCCGGCTTCGTGGTCTCGGCGGCGGTCTTTCCAAACGGCTTGCCGATCCAGCCGGTGATGACGCAGTATGCGGCCGGCAGCGTCGCCGCCGACGACTTGCGCGCGCCGCGCGGCATGCTGCTGCCGGCCGGCACGGTGCTGGGGCGCGACGTGACCGTCCAGCCTATGCTGGCGCTGGACGCCAGCCTGTTCCAGAGCGGTTTTGCCGACTACGCCATCACGGGCCGCGATGGCGTCGTGGTGGTCAAGGATGCGCATGTCGATGTGAAGATGCCCGTGCTGCGCTTCAATCCCGCCACGGGCCACACGGTGGCGAGTGGCACGGATCCGGCTGCCGCGCTGGAACTGTGGACGCCGGAGCTGTACCAGGAAGATGCGCGCAAGGCCCGTCTGACGCAGCGCGCCGGCGCCGACCTGTCGCTGACGGCCGGCAGCCCGCACGTGAAAGGGGATCTGGCGGTGGCGCAAGGCGCCGTCGTCACGGTCGATCCGGGCCGCCAGATCAGCCTGACGGGCAATGCGCAGATCACCATCGACGGCCGCCTCGACGCCTGGGGTGGCAAGATCGCCGTCCTGCACGGCACGTTTGGCACGGGCAATGATGTGGATGTACCGAACGGCAAGGGACAAGCCACGTCGATCTGGATCGGCGACAGGGCCGTGCTCGACGTCGCCGGCCGCGCCACGGTCGCCACCGACATGCGCGGCGACCGCTATGGCCGTGCCGACAAGGGCGGCAGCATCGAGATCGGCGCCCGCTACAAGGCCGACGCGGCCAGCGTCGACGCGGCCGATGCCTTTGTCGTCGTGCGCCCAGGTGCGCTGCTCGACGCCAGCGGCGCGCAAGCCACGCTGGACTTGCCGAACCAGGGCGCCGTCAACGTGGCCGGCAACGGCGGTTTGATTGCGCTCAGTTCGTATAACGGCATCTTTGCCGATGGCACCCTGCGCGCCGTGGCCGGTGGCGCCGGTGCGGCCGGCGGCACCCTGGCGCTGGCGCTGGACACGCCCAATTATGGCAAGGTCAACCGCTACGACTTGCAAGGCGACAACGTGGACAACGCGGTGCGCGTGCCGCGCGAACTGCAACTGGCGCAGGTGCAGGGCGACAGCGCCTTGCCCGAGGACTTGCGCGCCGGCCAGCAGGATGCGGCGCTGCGCTACGGCAGCGCGCGCCTGGGCGCCGACCGCGTGCAGGCGGGCGGTTTCGACAACCTGGCCCTGCATGTGAACGGCATGCTCAGTTTTGACGGCGACGTCAAGCTGTCGCTGGGCCAGAGCCTGCGCCTGAGCGCCACCTCGCTGGGGCTGGCGCAGCAGCCTTTGCCTGATGGCCAGGACAAGGCGGGCAGCCTTGCCAGCCAGGTGCACCTGGCGGCGCCGTACGTGCGCCTGGGTACGGCCGTGCGTGCGCAGAAGGACGATTACATCGTGCCCAATGCCGTGAAAGGTTCGAAGAACCTGGGCAAGGGACGCGGCATCCTGGGCGTGCCGCTGGTGGCCGAGGATTCCCTGCTGCAGATCGATGCGGGCATGCTCGATATCGCGGGCGAGGTCAACATGGGTACGCGCGGCACCATCGCGCAGAGCAGCGGCGCCGACCTGGTGGTCGAGCGCGATGCCTTCGAGCAGCTGACCCTGAACAGCCGCGGCGACATGCGCCTGTCGAACAGCGCCGCCCTGTACCAGCCCGGCAATGCCACGCTGGTGGCCGCGCAAATCTACCCGGCCACGGGCGACAGCGGCATGGTCACGGTGGGCCAGCAGAGCGGCATCGACGAATACGGCAACCTCCGCGTCACGCTCGATCCGCTGCGCACGCTCAATATCGGGCGCAGCGGCGACGGCGCCACGCCAAACCAGCCGTTCTCCGTGTTCGGCACCCTGAGCCTGGTTGCGCCCACCATCAACCAGCATGGCGTGCTGCGCGCGCCGCTGGGCCAGATCAACCTGGGCGCCGAAGGCTTTGAAGCCAATACGGGCCGCGTCAACCTGTTGCCTGGCAGCCTGACCTCGGTCAGCGCGAAAGGCTTGACGATGCCGTACGGCGGCACGCTCGATGGCTTGAGCTACCTGTATGACGGCAACGATGTCGTCTTCAAGGGCGTGGGCAACGGCCCCGAGATCGCCTTGACGGGCGCCGCCATCGACGTGCAGGCCGGCGCCGTGCTCGACATGTCGGGCGGCGGCACCTTGACGGGCGCGGCCTTTCTGGCCGGACGCGGCGGGTCCACCGACGCGCGCCTCAATCCGCTGGTGCAGATGAAGCCGAACGGCGGCTTTACCTTGCCCGGCCTGAATACCAATCCCGTGTACGCCATCATTCCCGGGGTACAGCCTGACGTGGCGCCTTTGATGGCGGAGCAGGGCGCGGGCCAGCCCGCCGTGGGACGCCAGATCACCATCGCGGCGGGCGTGCCTGGCCTGGCGGCCGGCACCTACACCCTGCTGCCGTCGAATTTCGCCCTGCTGCCCGGTGCTTTCCGCGTGGAACTGAATGGCCTGGCCGGCGCCGTCGAGACGGGCGGCACGATCGCCATGCGCAACGGTTCGTTTGCCACGGCGGCGCAGACGGGCGTGGCGGGCACGGCGATCCGCGACGTGGTGGCGCAACAAGCGATCCTGACGCCGGCCGACGTGCTGCGCAGCTATTCGCAATACAATGAAACGGGCTATGCCGCCTTTGCCGTGGCGCAAGCCACGCGCGACGGCGTGCCGCGCGCCGCGCTGGAGCGCGATGCCAAGGGCGTGCGGGTGCAGCTGATCGCCCCATCCGTGCACAGCGTCAAGGATAACCACACGCCGTTGATGATGGATGGCAGCGCCCTGTATGCACCGGCCGAGGGCGGCTTCGGCGGCTCCCTGTTGCTGGGCACGGGCAACCATGCGTCGACGCGCTACGAAGTGCTGGCCGACGGCACGGCGCCGCTGGCCGATTTCGATGGCGTGTCCGTGCATGCGTCGCAGATCAATGCCTTCGGCGCTCAGCGCGTGGGCATCGGCGGCTTGCCGCGCGTGAACTACAGCGATTTTGGCACGGGCAGCAACCAGCACGCCAATATCGCCGCCATCAACGAATCGGCGGGCGGCATCGTGCTGCGCGACGGCGCCATGCTGAAGGCGGCCGAAGTGTTTCTGGTGACGGCGAGAAAAGACGGCGGCATCATCCTGGAGCAGGGCTCCGGCATCAATACGCTGGGCCGCGGCAAGGCCGCCTGGGATTCGCGCGATGGCTATGTATACGAGCCCATGGGCAGCGTGCTGGCCGTCTCGAACGGCTGGCTGGACATGCTGCCGGCCGCGCCGCCGTCGTCCGAATCGTATGGCCCCGGCATCATCGATATCGGCGCCTGCACGAAAGTTGGCGGCGCCTGCGGCGGCAGCACCTCGCTGTATTCCGAGGGCACCATCGCGGCCGTGACGGAGCGCGCGTTTACCCTGCGCGACAACGTGCGCTACGGCACGCGCAACCTGGTGCTGGGCATGGGCTCCATCAATGTCGGCAGCGAGGCGTCGCTGGCGGACGCCAGCGCCCGCGGCGCCTTGCCCGACGGCCTGGCACTGAACCAGGGCGTGCTCGACCGCCTGCTGCGCGGCGACACCAGCACGGGCGCACCGGCGCTGGAAAGCCTGGGTTTGACGGCGCGCAATTCCTTCAACTTCTATGATTCGTCGCAACTGTCGACCATCGATGCGGCCACGGGCAAGTCCTCGCTGTCGCGCCTGGTGCTCAATACGCCGGCCATCTACGGCTATGGCGGCACGGACGCGCTGGCGCGCATCCACACGGACACCCTCGTGTGGCAGGGCGCGACGAATGCGCCCGGCGCCGTGGTCGCCAATGGTCCCGGCACGGGCAGCGGCCGTTTGCAGGTCGACGCCAGGCGCATCGAGTTCGGCTTCACGCCGGACAGCCGTGCCGACACCATCCATAACCTCGACCGTTTGATGCTGGGCTTCGGCCAGGTGGCGCTCAATGCCAGCGAACAGCTGACGGCCAACAACAAGGGCAGCCTGTCCGTCTACCAGTCGCAAAGCGCGTGGGATACGGCCACCAATGGCTACCGTTACAGCGGCGGCGATTTGCTGATCAGCACGCCGCTGTTGACGGGAGCGGCCGGTTCCGTCAACCGCATCACGGCGGGCGGCAACCTCAAGGTGAGCGCACCGGCAGGCGCGGCCGCCACCACGCCGACGAGTGCGGCGCTGGCCGGCGCCCTGGGCGCGGAAGTGGCGCTCAGCGGCAACAGCGTCAGCGTCGATACCTCGGTGGTTCTGCCAAGCGGAAAGCTGACCCTGTCGGCCGAGCGTGATGTATTGCTGGGCGACAAGGCCAAGCTGGACCTGGCGGGCCGCAAGATCGATTTCTACGACACGAGCAAGTACAGCTGGGGCGGCGACGTGATCCTCGACAGCCGCGCAGGCGATGTGCGCCAGGCGGCCGCTTCCTTGATCGACGTGTCGGCCGTGAACAACCGCGCCGGCAAGCTGAGCGTGGTCGCCACGGGCGACGCGGCAGGCATGGCCGACTTGCGCGGCAGCCTGCTGGGCGGCGCCAGCGGTCATTATGACGCGGGCGGTACCCAGGTAGCCTACGCGGCCGGCGGCGTGGAGGTGCGCGCCCAACAGATCGGCGACTTCGCCGGCCTGAACCAGCGCCTGAACACGGGCAAGGTGTTCGGCAGCCGCAGCTTCCAGCTCAAGCAGGGCAATCTGACCATCGGCGACGAGCTCAAGGCACGCGAAGTGAGCGTCTCCGTCGACGGCGGCAGCTTGACGGTGAGCGGCCGCATCGACGCCAGCGGCGAGCAGGTGGGCAGCATCCGCCTGGCCGGCCGCGACGGTGTCACCATCCAGTCCGGCGCCGTGCTCGATGCGCACGGCACGGTGCTGCGCACGGACAGCTATGGCCAGGTGATCGAGGCGCCGAACCGCGCCGTGATCGAACTGGCCGCGCCAGGCGGCCGCCTGACCCTGGAAAACGGCGCGCGCTTCGACCTGCGCAGCGGAGACAAGGGTGGCAACTACGGCAGCATCGACCTGAACGCGCGCCGCCTGGGCGGCGCCACAGGCGACGACATCGACATCGACGCGGCCGGCGCGCTGAACATCGCCGGCGCGCGCACCATCAACGTCAATGCCTTCTGGCAATACAAGGATGCCCCGGCTGGCACGGGCAAGGATGCGGACGGCCGCAGCTACCAGAGCATCAACCAGGCCTATCTGGACGAGAAACACGCGGACAGCCAGGCCTTCATGGCCCACGCGCTGGCCAACGGCAACTTGATGGACAACAAGCTGCGCGGCTTGCGCGGCGACGCCAATGCTTTCCATGTGCGCCCCGGCGTCGAGATCGTCAGCGCCACGCCGGGCGGCGACCTGCATATCGATGGCGACATCGACCTGTCCGGCCACCGCTACGACGGCGTCAACCCGCTGGCGCGCCTGAGCGGCGTGTACGGCTCGGGCGAGGCCGGTGCGCTGGTGCTGCGCGCTGGCGGCAAGCTCAGCGTCTTTGGCAGCATCACCGATGGTTTCGATACCAGCGCCCTGCCAGTCACGGTCGATGACAAGGGCTGGCAGCTGGTGAAAGGCCGGCTGCCGTGGGGCGGCGAGGTTGTCGTGCCGCAAGCGGGCTTGGTGACTCTGGCGGAGGACACGTATTTCAAATCGGGCACGAGCGTCAATTTCGCCGTGCCGATGAAAGCCATGGAGTTGCGCAGTGGCACCTTGCTGGCGGCGCGCGCCACCTTGACGGCGGAGTTGAACCTGCCTGCAGGCAGCGTGCTGGGCGGCGCCGTGCGCAATGCCGACGGCAGCGTGCTGTACGCGGCCGGCACGGTCTTGTCAAAGGCGCTGACCTTGTCGAGCGGGATGCAGCTCGATGCCGGCCTGCGCCTGCCTGGCGCGGCCAGGGTGGCGGCCATGCTGTGGCCGGCGAACGTGGCCCTGCCTTTCCCGGAAGGCAGGCCGTGGGATGTGGCCGATGCCACGAATGCCGTCAATGGCGTGGTGCTGGCCTCGGCGCTGGCGCTGGACAAGGGCAGCGTGCTGCCCGCCGGCACCGTGGTCAGGCTGCCGGGCGACGTCACCATGGTGTCGCTGCGCAGCGCGGATGGCAGCGGCAGCCAGGGCCGCAACCTGGCGCTGGCGCCCATGCTGGCCCAGGGTTCGCACGCGTGGTCGCTGCGCCTGGTGGGCGGCGCCGATACGGCGGCGGCCGACACGCGCGCGTTGAAGCCGCATGCGAAGGGCGCGCATCTGATGCTGGCCGATGCGCATTACGGCATGGGCAAGGTGACTTCCATCAAGCCGGGCACGGGTTTGCCGGCCAAATATATCTACAGCGATGCGGCTATCGCCGAGGGCTACGGACCGGGCGACGTCAATGTCGAAGACTTTGGCGGCGAGGAAATCATGCTGGAGTACTTTGCGCACTTTGTGATCAAGGTGGCGGAGGGCACGCCGCCCGTTGAGGTGATCAGCGTGGAGCCGGCGCGCCAGCCCCTGTTCAGCGTGCTGCGCACGGGCACGGGCGACCTCGATTTGCTTGCCGCGGGCGACTTCGACATGCGTTCGCTGTATGGCGTCTACACGGCGGGCACGCAGTCGGCCTCGCCGCTGGTGGGCGGCAAGGACCTGTTCAATCTGCCGCGCGCGCGGACCGTCAAGGGCCAGCTGCTGGGGACGGACGGCGATGCTTTCATCCCGTTCGTCGACGGCGGCAGCCAGAGCCTGTACCGCGCCTGGTATCCCGAGCATGGCGGCAACCTGCTGCTGCGCGCCCAGGGCAACGTCAAGGGCGATACGCTGGCCGCTTCCATCAGCCGGCGCGAAGACGCCATCGGCTGGCTGCGTCCACAGCAGGACACCAGCGACATCGGCACCTGGCTGTGGCGCCAGGGCAGCGGCAGCACCGGTGGCGGCGTGCCGACGGCATGGTGGATCAACTTCGGTACCTATATTCCGGGCACCGAAGGGCCGGACCTGTATTCGGGCATGCCTTTCCTGTCGGGCTTTACGGGCATCGGTACCCTCGGTGGCGGCAATCTGCTGCTGCAGGCGGGCGGCGACGCCGGCATGCTGGCCTCGCGCGCCGATCCGGGCGGCGAGTTCGCGCCGCGCAGCCAGGGCCTGAACGTGGCCGTGGGCAGCACGGGCAGGGTGACGCCGGACGGCAAGCTGCTGCTGACGGGCGGCGGCGATCTCGATATCCGCATCGGCGGCGGGCTGAACCCCGTGGCCGAGGTGCGCAGCTTCGACAGCAATAGCGACCGGCCGAACCCGAACACGCGTTTCGAACGCCAGGTGCCTGGCCTGAACAGCACGCTTACCAACCTGCGCGGCGCGCTGCGCCTGGAGGCGGGCGCCGTGGGCGGCATCGAATTGCGCTTCGACCGCGCCGATCCGAAGGAATCGCGGCCGTATGAAACCTACACGGCGGGCACGGCGATCGCCAGCGGCGGGCCTATCCTGGTGCCGGGCGACAGCGGCGTGCGCATCGATGCGCGCGGCGATGTGGTGCTGGGCGGCGTGGCCGATGCGGGCCGCGTGAAGCAACTGGGCTATGGTTCGCCGTTCAGCTACCAGGGCGTGGAGCGCACCGGCGAAGGCTGGAGCTGGTTCTCGCTGTGGACGCCGGCCACGGCCATCGACCTGTTCAGCGCGGGCGGCAACCTGACGCCCACCTCGTCCTGGATCAATGCGACGGCCGGCGACAACTACGCGCCGTCGGACGGGCGTTTCGTCATGCCGTCCGTGCTGCGCGCCGTGGCCGCCAGCGGCAGTTTGTACTACGGCAATGCCAGCCTGGGCCGGCTGGGTGATGGCGGCAAGGTCGACATGCCGCAAAACGGCGTGATCCTGGCGCCGTCACCGGTGGCGCCGCAGTTTGTCAGGACGGGCGCGGGCCAGCTGGAAATGCTGGCCGCCGACTCCATCCATGCGGCCGGCTATCCGATCACGCAATCGGGCGCCGATCCGCGACTCTTGCCGAACCCGTTCAATCCCGGTTTCGTCGGCGCCCTGGAACCGGTGTGGTTTGGCCACTTGCCGCTGCATAACGTCAGCCAGGAGGCGCTGGCGCCTTCAGCGCTGAAATTGCTGGGGGCGACCAGCAACGGCGCCAGCGGTGCGGAGCAGACTTATCCGCTGTTTAGCATGACCCCGCCGACGGTCTCCGATTATGTGCCGGTGGGCCAGGTGCCCGCGCACTTCTATGCCAACAGCGGCGACATCGTGGGCTTGCGCACGGGCGGCATCGTGTACCGGGGAACACTGAAGGGTGAAACGGGCCCGCTGGGCGTATGGTACGAAGGCGGTGGCGCCGTGGCCGTGCGCGCCGGGCGCGACATCGTCAATTCCGGCACGCCGCTCGGCAGTGTCGAAGGCGTGCCGGCTGGCGCGGCGGGATGGACCGGCCAGCCCTTTGCCAACAGTCCCGAGCTGCCGGAAAAGCCGGTCGTCTTCGCCAGCTCGTCGGCGCGCGGCAACCTCTTCGTGCACCGCCATGCCGATGACGTTTCCGTCGTCAGTGCCGGCCGCGATATCCGCTACAGCACTTTCTATGTGGCGGGGCCGGGCCAGCTGAACGTGAGCGCCGGGCGCGACCTGTACATGGCCGACAAGGCGGAATTGCGCAGCCTCGGTTCGATCATCGGCAGCGGTATCGGCGAACGCGGCAATGGCGCCGGCATCAGCGTGGCCGCCGGCGTGGGCCGCAACGGTCCCGACTATGCGGCCTTCGCGGCGCGCTACCTGGACCCGTCCAAGCTGGCCGATCCGGCCAAGCCGCTGGCCGACCAGGCCGGCAGCGCCGTGTATGTCTACGGCGGCAAGCTGACCCTGGCCGACTGGCTGCGCGGCCAGTTCGCCTACAGCGGCGACGAGGCGGGCGCGTCCGCCTTCCTCGGCACGAAGCAGGCGGAACTGGAAAAGGCCGGCCAGCAGAGGGGCGCCGTGCGGCGCGACTTGGCGCGCGAATACGCGCAGGTCAGCCAGCTGCACCTGGTGAACTGGCTGACGACGCGCTTTGGCGGCGACAGCGGCCTGGGCATCCGCTACGACCCGGCCACCGATGCGCGCAGCTTCTTTGCCGCCTTGCCGAAGGAGCAGCAGCAGGTTTACCTGAGCAATGTCTACTTTGCCGAACTGAAGGCGGCCGGGCGCGAGTACAACGATCCGGACGGCATGCGCCGCGGCAGCTATCTGCGCGGCCGGGAAGCGATCGCCACCCTGTTCCCATCGCAGGACAAGGCGGGCCAGAAGATCGAGTACCAGGGCGACCTGACGATGTTCAGCAGCGCGCTGTACACGGTCAACGGATACGGCGGCGTGTACACCAAGCGTCCCGTCGCGGGCGTGCGCTACCTGAGTCCGCAGGAATGGGCCGAGGCGGGCCGTCCCGACTACAACGTGCCTTACGTGACCGTCAACGACGCGGGCATTCACACGGATGCCGGCGGCGACATCGGCATCACGGTGCCGGGCGGGCGCGCGCTGATCGGCGTCGATGGCGGCTATGCGCCGGGCGAAGGCTCGGGCGTGCTGACACAGGGACAGGGCGAGATCCAGATGTATGCGAAAGACAGCATCCTGCTGGGCCAGAGCCGCATCTTTACTACCTTCGGCGGCAACATCCTGGCCTGGTCGGCCACGGGCGACATCAACGCGGGCCGCGGCACCAAGTCCACCGTTGTCTACACGCCGCAGCGCCGCGCGTACGACAGCATCGGCCTGGTCAGCCTGTCGCCGAGCACGCCGGCCACGGGCGCCGGCATCGCCACCCTGAACCCGATCCCGGAGGTGCCGCCCGGCGACATCGACCTGATCGCCCCGCTGGGCAGCATCGACGCGGGCGAGGCGGGCATCCGCGTCTCGGGCAACGTCAACCTGGCGGCCTTGCAGGTGATCAATGCGGAAAACGTCCAGGTGCAGGGCAAGTCGGCGGGCCTGCCCGTGGTCGCCACCGTGAACGTGGGCGCATTGAGCAACGCCAGCGCGGCCGCCACGCAAGCCGTGACGGCGGCGCAGGACGTGCTGCAGCGCGAACGGGCCGCCACGCGCCAGGCGCAACCGTCGCTGTTCACGGTGAAGGTGCTGGGCTTTGGC
Source organism: Janthinobacterium sp. BJB401 (assembly GCF_013372745.1). Lineage (NCBI taxonomy): Bacteria > Pseudomonadati > Pseudomonadota > Betaproteobacteria > Burkholderiales > Oxalobacteraceae > Janthinobacterium > Janthinobacterium sp. BJB401. Next base: position 40,612 of record NZ_JABXFH010000013.1, read on the forward strand.
AACGAGCAGGCGGACGAGGGCGGTGTTGGCAAGCACCAGGGCGGCGAACCGCAGGCGTCCAGCTATCAGCCGGCCGGCGTGGTGCAGGTGCTGGGCGCGGGGCCGTTGACGGCGCCGCAGCTGCAGGCGCTCACGCCGAACGAGCGGCGCGGCCTGCAACCGTGAGTTTTATGAACATTTGATGACATTCGGCAGTCGCCGCGCGCGGCGGCTGTCTAGGCATCAGTAGATCAGCATTAGCAACAAAAAAACGCCGGCCCAGCGCCGCAACACAGGGCAACCGTTTGATTTTAAGGTGAATGGAAGATGCGTGAGATGAAAAAACAGGGCAAGGGGGCGGCACCCGCGGCACCCGCGACCGCCTTGACGATGCTGTGCCTGGCCATGCTGGCGCTGCCCGGCATGGCGGGCGCGCAGGACGCGGTGCCGGCAGCCGCTCCCGTGGCCGCGCCGGAACGGCAGGTGACGATCGAGGAATACCTGGTGCGCGGCAATACCGTGCTTGATGCGCGCGCCATCGAAGAGGCGGTCACGCCCTTCCTGGGACCGGGCCGCACCCTGAAGGACGTGGAAGGGGCGCGCGACGCCCTCGTTGCGGCATATCAAGCCCGCGGCTACCAGTCCGTCTACGTGGACTTGCCGGAGCAGCAGGTGGAGCAGGGCGTGGTGGTGCTGCAGGTGAGCGAAACGAAGGTGGGACGCTTGCGCGTGGTCGGTGCGCAATACAACTCGCCGCTCGACGTGCGCCAGCAAGTGCCGGCCCTGACGGAGGGCAAGGTGCCCGACTTTACCCAGGCGCAAGTGGAGCTGACGGCCCTGAACCGTGGTCCCAAGCGCCAGGTGATGCCGCTGGTCAAGCAGGGCAGCCTGCCCGGCACCATGGACGTGGACTTGAAAGTCGAGGACAGCAGCCCGTGGCGCGCCAGTGTCGGCTTGAACAATGATTACAGCGCCGATACCAAGAAACTGCGCAGCAGCGTCTCGGTCGGCCACGACAATCTGTGGCAGATGGGGCATAGCGCCACCATCAGCTTTTTCGGCACGCCGGGCGACCTGAACCAGACCAAGGTGTGGTCCGCCTCGTACGTGGCGCCCATCGGCACGCAGGGCTGGAGCCTGGAAGCGACGGGCTACCAGTCGAACAGCAACGTGGCCAGCACGGGCGGCACCAGCGTGCTGGGCAAGGGCCACGCGCTGGGCATGAAAGTCAACTACACGGTGCCCAACAGCGGCATCTGGTGGCACAGCTTTAGCGCCGGCATCGATTTCAAGGATAACCAGGAAGCGCTGCAGCTGAATGGCGCCGGCTCGAGCATCCCCCTCAAGTACGTGCCGCTCAGCGTGGCCTACAACGGCTTTGCGCAGACGGATGCGGCGACCTACGGCCTGGGCCTGTCGCTGGTGGCCGGTACGCGCGCCGCGTTCGGCTATGGCAGCAACAGCGCCGCCTACGACAACAAGCGCTACAAGGCTACACCCAGCTTCCTCGTGCTGAAGGGCGACGCCAACGCCACGTATACCCTGGGCAGCGGCGCACAGCTGCATGGCCGCATGTCGGGCCAGCTGGCCGATGCGGCGCTCGTGTCGGGCGAGCAGATGGCCGCCGGCGGCGCCAATTCCGTGCGCGGCTACCTGTCGGCCGAAGCGACGGGCGACTACGGCATCTCGGGCACGGTCGAATGGCGCACGCCCCAGCTGACGTATTTCAGCCGCCTGGAAAACTGGCGTTTGTTTGCCTTTGCCGATGGCGCGCGCCTGCGCCTGCGCGACCCGCTGCCGGAGCAGAAAGATCTGTTCGGCCTGGCCTCGGTGGGCGTGGGCAGCAGCTTCCAGTTCCTGCGCTACCTGAATGGCCGCATCGATTTTGCTTACCCGCTGCGCGATGGCCCGCGCACGCACAAACACGTGCGCCGCATCAATTTCAACCTGTCGGCCAGCTACTGACGGGCCAGCTCACCAGCACTGCACTTTTTTAGACTTTTCTTCGGAGAATCACTGTCATGCAACGTTTTCTTTTTTTGCTCACGATCCTGGGCACGCTCGTTCCCGGCCTGGCGCATGCCTGGTGGCAGCCCGACTGGGCTTACCGCAAACCCGTCACCGTCGACGCCGGTCCGAAGGCGGGCGCCGTGGGCGGCGATCCCGGCCGCATTCCCGTGCTGCTGCGCTTGCATTCGGGTAATTTCAACTTTGAAGGCGTCAGCGACAACGGCGCCGACCTGCGCTTCGTGGCGGGCGACGATAAAACGGTGCTGAACCACCAGATCGAACAGTTCAACCCGCTGCTGGGCATCGCCCTGATCTGGGTCGACGTGCCGGCCCTGACGGCGGGCACGCCGCAGCAGCTGTGGATGTATTACGGCAATCCGAAGGCGCCCGCTTCCGGCAATGGCCAGCGCACTTTCGACCCCGATTACAGCCTGGTGTACCACTTCACCGAGCCTGGCGTGCCTTCGCGCGACAGCACTGCCTACGGCAACCATGCCCAGACGGCCGTGCCGGCGCTCGACGGTTCCGTCATCGGCGCCGGCGCCCGCCTGGGTACCGCACCGCTGATGCTGCCTGCCTCGCCTTCGCTGGCGCTGGCCGCCGGCGCGCCGTTCACCTTTTCCGCCTGGGTACGTCCCGACAACCTGGGCCCGCAGCAAGTGCTGTATGCGCGCCGCGATGGCGCCAGTGAATTGCTGATCGGCGTAGACCAGGGCGTGCCTTTCGTGCAGGTCAATGGCCAGCGCAGCAAGCCGGGCCAACCGATCCAGGCCGCGCAATGGTCGCACCTGGCCGTCAAGGCCGACAAGAACAACGTGGCCCTGTACGTGGGCGGCCGTCCAGCCGTGTCGCTGGCCACCGCGCTGCCAGCCTTCACCACCGCCGCTTCGGTGGGCGCCGATGCGCCGCCGGTCGCTGCCGGTACCTCCACGCTGAACAACTTCACGGGCGCCATCGACGAGCTGCGCCTGTCGCGCACGGCCCGCGCCGACGCCCTGCTGCTGGCTGACGCCGTTTCGCAAGGTTCCGAATCGCGCCTGGCCGTATTTGGCGCCGATGAACAGCAAGCGGGCAAAAGCCATTTCGGCTTCATCATCGCCGCCATGCCGCTCGACGCGTGGATCGTCGTCGGCGTGCTGGGCCTGATGATGGTCTTGTCGTGGATCATCATGATCGGCAAGGGCCGCAGCTATGGCGCCATCTCGCGCGCCAATGCGCAATTCATGCAGTCCTTCCACGAAGCGGCCGGCGCGCCGCTCGACCATCTGGCGCGCAACGGCAAGCTGAGCGCTTCCGTGAAGACGGATTCCTCGCTGTGGCGTTTGTATGACGTGGCCATCGACGAGATGCGCCGCCGCCATGACCGCGGCTACGACCTGAATGCCGTCTCGAACGCGACCATCGGCGCCATCCGCGCCGCCATGGATGGCGTGATGGTGCGCGAAAGCGAGCGCATGTCGAAACGCATGATCTGGCTCTCGACCACCATCGAAGGCGCACCGTACGTCGGCCTGTTCGGCACCGTGATCGGCATCATGCTGGTGTTCGTCGTGGCGGCCATGGCCGGCGCTGTGGACATCAACTCGGTGGCGCCGGGCATGGCGGCGGCGCTGCTGTGTACGGCTGCCGGCCTGGGCGTGGCGATTCCCGCGCTGTTCGGCTACAACTGGCTGTCCTCGCGTTCGGACGCCATCGTTGCCGATATGGCCGTCTTCGTCGACGAATTCGCCACGCGCCTGGCTGAAGAGCAGGGCGACGGACGCCAGATGCGTCCCGTGCTGCAACAGGCGTGAGGGGCGCATAACCATGGCCACCTCCGCCAAGTTTACCCCCCGCAAGCGTAGCGGCGGCATCAACATCACGCCCTTCGTCGACGTGCTGCTGGTGGTGCTGGTGATTTTTATTCTGACCAGCAACGCCAGCATTCCCGGCATCAAGGTCGACCTGCCCAAGGCCAGTTCGGCCATGGCGCTGGAAAAACCGAAGACCAAGGCCATCACCATCGACAACGCGGGCCAGGTCTTCCTCGACGCCTATCCCGTCACCTTGCCCGAGCTGGAAGAGCGCTTGCGCACGGAAAAGGCGCTGACGCCCGACTTCCCCGTGATCGTGCGTGGCGATGCCGCTGTGCAATACGCGAAAGTGGTCGAAGTGCTGGACTTGCTGCGCCGCATAGACCTGAACCAGGTGGGTCTGGTGACCGGCAAGCCGGCATGAGGAGCGCAAGGTGAAGCGTGACGACATGATGAAGATGGCCGCCCCGGAATCATCGGGCGCGGCGCAGTGGTGGCGCCGCTGGGGCGGCGTGGCCGGCGGCGTGCTGCTGGCCGGCGCGCTGGCCGCGCTGGTCTGGTATTTGCTGTCGGACACGGCGGCCACCAAGCGCGAAGTGGCGGCCCCGCCCATGCTGATGCTGCCCCCTCCGCCGCCACCGCCGCCGGAACCGGAAAAACTGCCGGAACCGACGCCGGACAAGGTGGTGCCGGAAGTGTCGGAGCCGGAACCGACGCCGGCCGACAAGCCCATGGATGACGCGCCGGAAAGCCCGTCGCCGGACAAGGGCGACCCCGTCACCATCGACGGCGCGGCGCAGGCCGGCAGCGACGCCTTCGGCATCCAGGCAGGGCGCGGCGGCGGCATGACGGGTGGCGGCGGTGGCGGCGGCCTCGGCGCGGGATCGTATGGCCGCTATGTGGCCAACGCGCTGCAACTGGCCTTTGCCCGCGACCCGCGCACGCGCCAGCTGGCGTTTGCCGACATCCGCGTCGACCTGTGGCTCGATGCGGAAGGCCGGACGTTGAAGGTCCACCTGGTGCAAGGCACGGGCAATGCGCAGACGGACGAGCAAGTGCTGGCCATGGTGCGCGATTTCCGCGCCGATGAGCGGCCACCGGCGTCCCTGCGTTTCCCGGCCCGCGTTTCCATTAAAGGTCGGCGCCCGTAAGCGCATGAACCAATTCCTCATTTACCGAAAGAAGCGATGAATTCCTTATTTTCTCCCTCACAGCACCTGCGCCGCCTTCCGCTGGCGCTGGCTGCCCTGGCCCTGAGCGTGGCGGCAGGCGCGGTACAAGCGCAGACGGCACCGGCCGACAGCACCATGGTCAAACTGATCCGCGGCCTGATCCAGAGCGGCGCCCTGAACAAGGATGCCGGCGAGGCGCTGCTGGCGCAGGCGCAGAGCGAAGCACTGGCGCAAGCGCAGGCCCGTCCGGCCGCCGCGCCGGCCGCCCTGGCGCAGGTGCAGCCGGGCGACGTGCGCGTGCCGTATATTTCGCAAACCGTGCGCGAACAGATCCGCGACGAGATCAAGGGCCAGGTCATGGCCGAAGCAAAAGCGGGCGGCTGGGCGGCGCCGAATGAAACGCCGGCCTGGACCAAGCGCATCCGCCTGGAAGGCGACGTGCGCGCGCGCTACGAATCGCGCTACTACGACATGGCCAACAGCAATATCGAGATCGACTGGCGCTCGCTCAACAGCGGCAGCGGCTACGACGTCAATTCGAACACCAACCTGGCCCTGCCGGCGTTGCTCAACACGCGCGAAGACCGCAAGCATTTGCTGCGCGCGCGCGCCCGCCTGGGCATCCTGGCCGACATTTCCGACACCACGCAAGCAGGCATACGCCTGGCCAGCGGCAATGACGACAGCCCCGTGTCCACCACGCAAACCCTCGGTGGCGGTCTGGGCAAGAAAAACATCTGGCTGGACCAGGCCTGGCTGTCGTATCAGCCCGCTTCCTGGCTGAAACTGACGGCGGGCCGCTTCGATAACCCGTTCGTGTCCGGCGACGAACTGTTCTCCAGCGAACTCAATTTCGACGGCATCGCCGCCAAGGTGCAGCAACCGCTCGGCGACAGCAAGGACGTCACCGTTTTCGGTACCCTGGGCCTGATTCCGCTCGAGTATTCGTCCGACAATGCGCCTAGCCGCAGCCAGGCAAAAATGTCCAGCGAAAACAAGTGGCTGCTCGGTGCGCAAGTGGGCGCCTCGTGGAAAATCAATAGCGACCATCAATTGCGCGGCGCCTTGGCCTACTACAACTTCCGCAACATCAGCGGCGAGTATTCGCAGCCGTGCGCGCTGTACGCGGGCGCCGATGGCTGCAACACGGACTGGTCGCGTCCATCGAGCATGCAAAAAGGCAATAGCTTGATGTTATTGCGCAATATCGCCCTGAACCCGCTGGACCCGGCCAATACGCCGCAGCCGCAATTCGTGGGCCTGGCCTCGAAATTCCGCCTGGCCAACCTGAATGCGCGCTGGGATAGCAAGGTGGCGGGCGGCACGGACTTGCGCATCGAAGGCGATTATGTGCGCAACATGGCGTATGACAAGAACGCCATGTGGGCGCGCGCCAAGGGCGGCATCATGAACAACTTCGGCGGCACGGGCGGCGTCTCGCAAGCCGATTTCAAGAGCGGCGGCAATGCCTACATGCTGCAGGCAACCCTGGGCAAGGCCAGCCCGGCCGCGCGCGGCGACTGGAACGTTTTACTGGGCTACAAGCGCATCGAACCGGACGCCTTGCCTGACGCCTACAACGATTCCACCTTCCACCTGGGCGGCACGAATGCGCGCGGCTACTACCTGGGCGGCGCGTATGCGCTCGACAAGAACACGTGGCTGAACGGCCGCTGGACGTCGAGCCGCGAAGTGTTCGGTTCGGCGCTGTCGATCGACACCTTGCAAATCGAATTGAACGCGCGTTTCTAAGGAGCCACGATGTTGATATCCAAGAAAATGCGCCTGCCTTTGCTGCTGCTGAGCTTGCTGGCCGCCGGCATGGCCCAGGCGCAGAAGGGGCAAAGCATGGAAGAGCGCTTGCGGGCCGAGTTGCGCAACGTGACGGCGCAACTGCAGCAGACGCGCGGCGAGCTGGAATTGCTCAAAGCCAAGGGCGTACCTGTCGCCAAGGCGGCGCCCGCTGCCGCCGCGCCCGCCAGCGACGGCTTGAAAAAGGAGCTGGCGCGCAGCCAGTCGCAGCTGGCGCAGGAGCGCGCGCAGCGGGAAAAACTGGCAGCCGAGCAACAGCGCGGCGCCGCCGCCGCGCAAGAGGCAACGGCCAGCCTGGCGCAGTACCGCCAGGCCAGCGAACGGCTGGCCGCCACGGGCAAGCAGCTGGAAGCGGAGCGTGCGCGCCTCGACGGCGAAGTGACGTCCCAGCGGGGCGCCCTGGCGCGCTGCGAAAGCAAGAATGCCCAGCTGTATGCGGCCGGGCAGGACATTCTGCAAGCGTATGAAGGGCTCGACGTGCTGGACGTGATGAAGGCGCGCCAGCCGTTCGCCGCGCAAAGCCGGGTAAAACTCGAGCAAATCGCGCAGCAGTACGGCGATCAGCTGTACCAGGGCCGCTTTAATGCGCGTCAAACAGAAACACCGGTCGCGTCCACGCCGGCCCCCCAATAATTTTTTTTGAAATGAATGGAATGACGATGGAAAATACCAACAATTTGCTGAGCACCCTGAACGCGGAACAAACGGCCGACGCCATCAAGGCGGCCGGCTGCGCCGTGACCAGCATCGAACACGACGGCGTCGTGCGTCTGCACAGCGCCAGCCATGGCATCGGCTTCCAAGTGCTGTGGGGCAATGAAGCAGCGCCTGGCCAGTACGCGGATCTGACCCTGAGCTGCCCGCTGCGCGTGCAGGGCGGCGACTTGCCGGCCGGCTTGCTGGCCGAATGGCACCGCAGCAAGCGTTTTGCCCGCGTGGCCCAGCATGGCGATTTCGTCGTGCTGGAAATGGATGTGCTGGTCGCCGGTGGCGTCAGCCGCGAGTACCTGAATATCAATCTGCAACTGTGGACGCAGATGATGGGCCAGTTCTTCTTGTTTTTGCGCAACTTTACGCCAGCCGATACGAGCACCGCACCGGTAGTCGAAGCCGCCAGCGTGGCGGAAGAAGAAACTGTGCCTGCCTGATAAGCGGGCCAATGGCGGTGAAAAAAGGCCCATGACGGGCCATTTTTGCCGTCTGCGGGTCCCAAGTGTCGCATTAAATACTTATTTTTTAGGCATCGCGCATTAAAACTGCTCAAAGAGCGTGTGTGAATCAAGCCAGCAACGGCCGTATGGCGGATAATATTGCCTGTTGCCGATTTGGATACGACCTTTACACAAATATGCGCCCCATGGATTTTACCCGCGACGAAACCAGTGAAACCCCAGTTGCCCCGGCCAGCGCGCCGGGAGCGCCTTTGCCGTATGCCGTCGCCACCTGGCTGCAGCGGGTGGAGGCTGCCGCCCATCCGAAAGCCGTGCTGACGATTGCCGAGCCGGACCCCAAACTCAACGCGCATCGATTGATCTACGTGCTGGCGCCCACCAGCGGTGGCCGCCATGTGGCCCTGTGCCTGTACAAGGCGCGGCTGCGCCCGAATGGCGACGTGGCGGCGGCGTCCCCCATCAGCGAAATCTTTTCGCTGCTGTCGGCGCCCCCCACATTCCTGACACCGGCCGACGAAGACCTCGTGCGTTTCTTCGTGGCCATGCGCAGCGGACAGAATTCGCAGACGGGCAGCGCCACGGAGCCGAAGGGCAAGGTGGGCGCGGCCCTGCTGAAAATGCTGGCCGAGCAAGATAAACTGTTGTGGGCCAATTCCTGGGCCGACGTCGGCAATGGCCTCGTGTACCCGTTGAAGGAAGGTCCCGTGCGTCCCGCCCGCCTGTTCTGGCGCGACGAAGGCAAGACCATGCGCCTGGGCTGGCAAGTGGACCCGCCGGAAGGCGCGAAGCACCATGGCGCCGACCAGATCGACTACATGCTGCCCACCGATCCGCCGTGGTACATCGACAATCTGTCGTGCGGCGTGCTGGAACTGAACCAGGGCGGCTCCGATATTTCCCTGGCCGATTTGCAGGCGCTGGTGGCGCAGGCGCCGCCGCTCAATGCGAACGACAAGGTGCGCGTGTCGCAACTGCTGCTGGCGCAGGGGTTGCAGCATTTGATGCCGCTGCCGCAGCCGTTGCCGCAGCGCTTGCGCAAGGACGTGCCGGCGCAACCGGTCTTGCTGCTCGATAGCGCCATGCTGGCCGATGGCAGCGCGCAGCGCTGGAGCGACTTCGCCGTGCTGTCCTACGACTACGATGGCGAGCGCGTCGCGTTCGACCCGTCGCAGCGCGTGGTGCGGCAAGTGGGCGAGGTGACGGAAATCATCCAGAGAAACACGGTCGACGAAGCGCGCGCGCTGGCCACCCTGGCCGAGCTGCAGTTCAAGAAGCCGGGTTCGGCTCCCTTGAGCGGCTTGAAGGGCGCCTTGCAACTGCCGTCCCAGGCGGAATGGCTGCGTTTTGCCGAATCCGGCATCGACGCCTTGCTGGAGCAGGGCTGGATCGTGGAAAAAACGGCCAAGTACCGCTACGACGTGAGCGACGTGGGCGACTGGTACGCGGACATCGACGACCAGGACCCGGACAGCGGCAACGCCTGGTTCGAGCTGGAACTGGGCATCGTCGTCAATCACGAAAGAGTGCCGCTGCTGCCCGTGCTGGTGCAGCTGATCCGCAACGCGCCCAACGATTTCAACCCGAAAGTCATCGACGCGCATGCCGACGATGACCAGATGCTGGCGACCTTGCCGGACGGCACGCGCGTGGCCCTGCCGTGGGGCCGTGTGCGCCCCATCCTGAACACGCTGGGGGAACTGTATTTCAGCGACAAGATCAAACATGCGGTGCGCATGTCGACCCTGGACGCGGCGCGCCTGGAAGAGCTGGCGCGCGGCCTGGAGATGCAGTGGACGGGCGGCGAGCAGTTGCGCGCCATGGGCCGCAAGCTGAGCCAGTTCGGCTCCGTGCAAAAAGTGGCGGCCCCAGCCGGCTTGCAGGCGACCTTGCGCGATTACCAGGCCGATGGCCTGGCGTGGATGCAATTCCTGCGCGACCATGACCTGGCGGGCATCCTGGCCGATGACATGGGCTTAGGTAAAACCGTGCAGACCCTGGCGCATATCCTGGTGGAAAAGGAAGCGGGCCGTTTGACGCATCCGGCGCTGGTGATCGCACCGACGAGTTTGATGGGCAACTGGCAGGACGAGGCGGCCAAATTTGCGCCCAGCCTGAAAGTATTGCTGTTGCAAGGCAAGGACCGCGCCCAGCAATTCGACCAGATCGATCAATGCGACCTGGTGCTGACGACCTACGCTCTGTTGCCGCGCGACGAGGAAACTTTGCGCGAGCACGATTTCCACCTGGTTATCCTCGACGAATCGCATTACATCAAGAATACGCGCAGCAAGGCGGCGCAAAGCGCGGGCCTGCTGCGCGCGCGCCACCGCCTGTGTTTGTCCGGCACGCCGCTGGAAAACCATCTGGGCGAGCTGTGGTCGCAATTCCACTTCCTGCTGCCGGGCTTGCTGGGCGACGAGAAGACGTTTAATACCCAGTTCCGTCATCCGATCGAGCGCCAGGACGACCCGCTGCGCCGCATGCTGCTGAACCGCCGCATCAAGCCCTTCCTGCTGCGCCGCACGAAGGACAATGTGGCCAAAGAGCTCCCGCCGAAGACGGAAATGGTGCGCAAGGTGGAATTGACGGGGCCGCAGCGCGACCTGTATGAAACCGTGCGTCTGGCGATGGATCAAAAAGTACGCGAAGAAATCGACAAGAAGGGCGTGGCGCGCAGCCAGATCGTCATCCTCGAAGCGTTGCTGAAACTGCGGCAAGTGTGTTGCGACCCCCGCCTGGTGAAATCCTTGCCGGCGAAGAAGCAGTCGGCCGGTTCGGCCAAGCTGCTCGACCTGATGCAGATGGTGGAAGACTTGCTCGACGAAGGGCGCAAAATCCTCGTCTTCTCGCAATTTACCAGCATGCTGGAATTGATCGAGGAAGAACTCGAGTCGCGCGACATTCCCTACGCCTTGCTGACGGGCGAAACGAAAGACCGGGGCGCGCAAGTGGCGGCCTTCCAGCAGGGCGCCGTGCCGATTTTCCTGATCAGCCTGAAAGCGGGCGGCGTCGGCTTGAACCTGACGGCGGCCGACACGGTGATCCACTACGACCCGTGGTGGAATCCGGCGGCGGAAAACCAGGCCACGGACCGTGCCTGGCGCATCGGCCAGGACAAGCCCGTGTTCGTCTACAAATTGATCGCGAAGGGCACGCTGGAAGAAAAAATCCAGCTGCTGCAGCAAAAGAAATCGGAGCTGGCGCAATCGATCCTGGCCGAAGGCGAATCGCAGAAGATGGCCCTCACGCAGGAAGACTTGCAGCAGATTTTCGCCCCACTGGAAGATTAACGCCGCCGCACGCTTATACTTGGCGCTTCTTTCCTGCCAGGTATAACGCATGCTGCCCTTTCTCCTTCTGCTGCTTGCCGGCGTCATCCTCATGGCGCTGCGTTTCGTCCAGTTGCGCCGCGCCCTGCTGCGCGCGCGGGCGGGCGAGACGCAGTTCCGCCTGCTGGCCGAGCACGGCCGCGACGCGGCCTTCCTGCTCGACGCCACCAGCCTCGAATTGCTCTACATCAGCCCTGCCGCGCAGCGCCTGACGGGCCATGACCTGGCCGCCTTGCAGAGCCACGCGGCGCGCCTGGCGCAAGACGTGCCGGCCCGGCTGCAACGCTGGCGCGATGGCGATACCAGCCGTTTGACCTTGCTGCGCGAAGTGGAATTGCCGCACGCCGACGGTCGCTTGCTGGCGCTGGAAATCAGCTCGACCATCGTGCCCGCGGCGGCGGGGCGGGGCGTGACCTTGGCGGGCACGGTGCGCGACGTCAGCGCCATCGAGGCGCAGGAAGCCGAGCGGGAAAAGGAGCAGAAGCGCTTCGCTTCGATGCTGTCGCATGAATTTCGCACGCCGCTGGCCACGATCGACGGCGCCATCCAGCGCCTCGTCTCGACTTCCACGCAAGCGGACGAGGCCACGCGCAAGCGCTACGTGAAAATCCAGACGGCCGTCGACCGTTTGTTGTCCATGATCGACGACTACCTGTCACCTGAACGCATGGCGGCCATCGGCCGCGAGCGGACCGTCGACGGCATCGCGCCGCTGGCCTTGCTGCAGCAAGCGGCCGCCACCGTGCCGGCCAGCCACACGGTGCAGCTGGAACTCGACGAAGACTTGCCGGCCAGGCTGCGCTGCGACGTGCCCGGCATGGCCCTGTGCCTGAAAATTCTGCTCGACAACGCCGTCAAGTTCAGCCCGCCGGGCAGCGCCATCGCCTTGTCGGCCAGGCTGGTGCCCGAGGGCGGCGTGGCGCTGTGCGTGCGCGATGCGGGTCCCGGCTTGCGGGAAGAGGAACTGGCGCAGCTGTTCGACAAAAGTTTCCGTGGAATCGATGCCACGCATCCCGGTGCGGGCCTGGGCCTGTACATGGCGCGCGCCGTGGTGGAGGTGCATGGCGGGAGTTTGCAGGGGCATAATCTGCCCGAAGGAGGGGCGCTTTTCCGGATTTGGCTGCCGCTTCCTGTCTAGACAAGGAAAAGCCTTGCTTCCGCTGAAGGCAACCGTGATAATTCCTTGACGTAAACCTATTGTGCCGTCCATGATGGTGTAGAAGTGCATGGCATGATTTTGCCCTCGGTGTGCTCACTAACGGAAGAATGGCGTTGCAATGACGAAAATACTGATCGTCGAAGACAATCTCGACTACGCCGAAGACATGGCGGAGTTCCTCGTTGAGCTCGAACACGAAGTCCATATCACCAGCTCCGCTGGCGGCATGTGGACCGCGTTGAGTCATGGCAATGTCGGCGTGGTCGTACTGGACCTGGGCTTGCCTGATGAAGACGGTTTCAACGTCATCCCCCGCATGCGCCAGCTGTATCCACAAATCGGCGTGCTGGTGCTGACGGGGCGTGTCGCTTTCGACAGCCGCATCCTGGGTTTGCGCCTCGGTGCCGACCACTATCTGACCAAGCCGATCAAATTCCCCGAACTGGCCGCCCACATCGAGGCGCTCGACCGCCGCGTCGGTCCGCAAGATCCCGTACCCGAGCCGGGCAAGTGGACCTTGAAAGTAAGCGCTCGCCAACTTGAGCTGATGGGCGCCGTGATCGCCCTGACGGAGAAGGAATTCAACTTCCTGCACCTGCTCACCATCAACACCCGCCCCGTGCCGCGCGACGTCATCGTGGCCGGCATGGGCGGCGAAGATCCCGATGCGGGCCGCCGAGTCGACATGCTCGTGTACCGCCTGCGCAAGAAAGCCAAGACGGGCCTGGGCCAGGACTTGCCGCTGCGCAGCGCGTATGGCGAGGGCTACAGCCTGTCGGCCAGTTTCAACCTGTCCTGATAGTCCCTATTGCGCCGTCCACAAGTGGTCGGCGCGATAAAAGGGACAGAGTCAACCGCTTTTTACAGCATTTTAAATAAAACAGGGTCAGAGTCGCGCCACTCGCGCATACTGTGTAGAATCAAGGCCTTAGCCTATTTTACTGACGCTTGCCATGGCCCGTTTGCCCCGCCTCATCATTCCAGCACTGCCCCATTACGTGATCCAGCGCGGCAGCAACCGCCAGAACGTGTTCCAGGACGCCGCCGACTACGCGCAGTTTTTGTCCTGGCTGAAAACGGGCGCAAAAATGTTCAAGGTGGCCATTCACGCCTATGTTTTATTGCCTGATCAGCTACATTTACTGGCCACACCCGGCGATGCGACGGGCCTGGGGCAGCTGATGCAGTGGCTGGGACGTTATTACGTGCCGTATTTCAACCAGAAATATGGCCGGGAAGGGGCATTGTGGCAGGGACGCTACAAAACGTCCGTCATCGATCCCGACAATTTCTTCCTCACTTGCTGCCGCTACCTGGAATGCGTGCCCGTGCAAACGGGCCTGGCGGCTCAGGCGCTCGACCATGCTTGGTCCAGCTATGCCCACCATGCGGGCGTGCGACCCGATCCCGTCATCACCGACCACGCGCTGTACTGGGCGCTGGGCAACACGCCGTTCGACCGCGAGGCGGCGTACCTGCGCCTGTTCGAGCAAGGCCTGGGCAGCAGCCAGGTGAAGGTCGTGGAGCAGGCTGTGCTGAAGGGCTGGCCGCTCGGTTCCGACGCTTTCAAGCAGGCGCTGGAGCAGAAAATGCAGCGGCAAGTGCTGCCTGCCAAGCGCGGCCGTCCCCGCAAAGTCGTGGCCGAATCAGACGCTAATTGAAAAGCATTCGCATTTAAAACAAAAAATGGTTCCTTTCTTATCTTTTATTGAAATTGCTGCGACTATGTCCCTATTAAATTTTTGGAGCGACGGAATTGAATTTAATTCGACTCCGACCCTAATTGTTCTGGTTGAGTTTTTTGTTGCGTTGCACTACTCTAGTTTTTCGATAGTCATATGCAGCGGAGAAGCCCATGAAAGCGCAAGGCCTGTACGACCCAGCCAATGAACACGATGCCTGCGGCGTCGGTTTCGTCGCCCATATCAAGGGCAACAAGACCCATTCGATCGTCGAACAGGGTTTGCTGATACTGAAAAACCTCGATCACCGGGGCGCCGTGGGCGCCGATGCGCTGATGGGCGATGGCGCCGGCATCCTGATCCAGATTCCTGACCAGTACTACCGCGAAGAAATGGCCAAGCAGGGCGTGGAATTGCCGCCGCCTGGCGAATATGGCGTGGGCATGGTCTTCCTGCCGAAGGAACATGCATCGCGCATCGCTTGCGAACAGGAAATCGAACGCGCCGTGCGCATCGAAGGACAAGTCGTGCTGGGATGGCGCAACGTGCCCATCGATACGGACATGCCGATGTCGCCCACCGTGCGCGCCAAAGAGCCCGTCATTCGCCAGATTTTCATCGGCCGCGGTCCGGACATCATGGTCACCGACGCGCTCGAGCGCAAACTGTATGTGATCCGCAAATCCTCGGGCCACGCCATCCAGGCCTTGAAACTGCTGCACGGCAAGGAATTCTTCGTGCCGTCGATGTCGGCCCGTACGATTGTGTACAAGGGCTTGCTGCTGGCCGACCAGGTGGGCGTGTACTACAAGGACTTGCAGGACGCGCGCTGCATCTCGGCCCTGGCCCTCGTGCACCAGCGTTTCTCGACGAATACTTTCCCGGAATGGCCGCTGGCCCACCCGTACCGCCTGATCGCGCACAATGGCGAGATCAACACCGTCAAAGGCAACTTCAACTGGATGCGTGCGCGCGAAGGCGTCATGAAGTCGGCCGTGCTGGGCGACGACCTGCAAAAGCTGTTCCCCCTGATCTATGAAGGCCAGTCCGACACGGCGTGCTTCGACAATGCGCTCGAGCTGCTGTTGATGGCAGGTTATCCGATCGCCCAGGCGATGATGATGATGATTCCGGAAGCGTGGGAAAACCACACGACGATGGATGACAACCGCCGCGCCTTCTATGAATACCACGCGGCCATGATGGAACCGTGGGATGGCCCCGCCGCCATGGCGTTTACGGACGGCCGCCACATCGGCGGCACCCTGGACCGCAACGGCTTGCGTCCCGCGCGCTACATCGTCACGGACGACGACCTGGTGGTGATGGCGTCGGAATCGGGCGTGCTGCCGATCCCGGAATCGAAAATCATCCAGAAATGGCGCTTGCAGCCTGGCAAAATGTTCCTGATCGACCTGGAAGCGGGCCGCATCATCGACGACCAGGAACTGAAAAACACTTACGCCAACGCCAAGCCGTATAAAGCGTGGATCAACTCGGTGCGCATCAAGCTCGACGAGATCAAGCTGGCCGAAGGCCAGGCGAAGCTGGACCGCGCGCAAGGCGAAAAAGAGCAGCCATCGTTGCTGGACCGCCAGCAAGCGTTCGGTTATACCCAGGAAGACTTGAAATTCCTCATGGCGCCAATGGCCGTGGCCGGCGAAGAAGCGACGGGCTCGATGGGCAATGACTCGCCGCTGGCCGTCATGTCGAACAAGTTGAAGCCTTTGTATAACTACTTCAAGCAGCTGTTCGCGCAAGTGACGAACCCGCCGATCGACCCGATCCGCGAGGCGATGGTGATGTCGCTCGTGTCCTTCATCGGCCCGAAACCGAACTTGCTCGATACCAACAACGTCAATCCGCCGATGCGCCTGGAAGTGGCGCAGCCCGTGCTTGGCTTTGACGACATGGCCCGTTTGCGCAACATCAGCGCCCACACGGGCGGCAAGTTCAAGTCCTACGAACTGGACATCTGCTACCCGCTGGCCTGGGGCAAGGAAGGCGTGGAAGCCTGCCTGGCCTCGCTGTGCGCGGAAGCCGTCGACGCCGTCAAGTCCGGCCACAACATCCTGATCGTCTCGGACCGCGCCATTTGCGCGGATCAGGTGGCGATCCCTGCGCTGCTGGCCACCTCGACCGTGCACCAGCACTTGGTGAGCAAGGGCTTGCGCGCCTCCACCGGCCTCGTCGTGGAAACAGGCTCGGCGCGCGAAACGCACCACTTCGCCTTGCTGGCCGGCTACGGCGCGGAAGCCGTCCACCCCTACCTGGTCATGGAAACCCTGGCCGAGATGGCGCACGGCTTGCCGGGCGATTTGTCGGGCGACAAAGCCATCTATAACTACACCAAGGCGGTGGGTAAAGGCTTGATGAAGGTCATGTCGAAGATGGGCATTTCGACCTACATGTCGTACTGCGGCGCGCAAATCTTTGAAGCCATCGGCCTGAACAAGTCGCTGGTGGACAAATACTTCAAGGGCACGGCGTCGAACGTGGAAGGCATCGGCGTGTTTGAAGTGGCGGAAGAAGCGCTGCGCCTGCACGCGCTGGCCTTCGGCAACGATCCTGTATTGGCCGACAAGCTCGACGCAGGCGGCGAGTACGCGTTCCGCGTGCGCGGCGAAGACCACATGTGGACGCCGGATGCGATTGCAAAGCTGCAGCACTCCACGCGCAGCAACAATTTCTCCAGCTACAAGGAATATGCGCAAATCATCAACGACCAGAGCCGTCGCCACCTGACCCTGCGCGGCCTGTTCGAGTTCAAGCTCGACCCGACCAAGGCCATCCCGCTCGATGAAGTGGAACCGGCCAAGGAAATCGTCAAGCGTTTTGCTACCGGCGCCATGTCGCTCGGCTCGATCAGCACGGAAGCGCACGCGACCCTGGCCGTCGCCATGAACCGCATCGGCGGCAAGTCGAACACGGGCGAGGGCGGCGAAGATCCGAACCGCTACACGCAGGAATTGAAGGGCATCCCGATCCGCCAGGGCGACACCATGGCTTCCATCGTGGGCGCCGAGCAGATCGTCGTCGATATTCCGCTGCAGGAAGGCGATTCCATGCGTTCGCGCATCAAGCAGGTGGCGTCGGGACGTTTCGGCGTCACGGCCGCCTACCTGAACTCGGCCGACCAGATCCAGATCAAGATGGCGCAAGGCGCGAAACCGGGCGAGGGCGGCCAGTTGCCGGGCCATAAAGTGTCGGAATACATCGCCAGCCTGCGCTTTTCCGTGCCGGGCGTGGGCCTGATTTCGCCGCCGCCGCACCACGATATCTATTCCATCGAAGATCTGGCGCAGCTGATCCATGACTTGAAGAACGCCAATCCGCGCGCGTCGATTTCCGTCAAACTGGTGTCGGAAGTGGGTATCGGCACGGTGGCCGCCGGCGTGACCAAGGCGAAAGCCGACCACGTGGTCGTTGCCGGCCATGACGGCGGCACGGGCGCCTCGCCATTGTCGTCCGTGAAGCATGCGGGCACGCCGTGGGAGCTGGGTCTGGCCGAAACGCAACAAACCTTGGTCTTGAACGGCTTGCGCAGCCGCATCCGCGTGCAGGCCGATGGCCAGATGAAGACGGGCCGCGACGTGGTCATCGCCGCCTTGCTGGGCGCCGACGAGATCGGTTTCGCCACGGCGCCGCTGGTGGTCGAAGGCTGCATCATGATGCGCAAATGCCATTTGAATACGTGTCCGGTGGGCGTGGCCACGCAAGATCCCGTGCTGCGCGCCAAGTTCTCGGGCAAACCCGAGTATGTCGTCAATTACTTCTTCTTCGTTGCCGAAGAAGCCCGTCAATTGATGGCGCAGCTGGGCATCCGCACGTATGACGAACTGATCGGCCGTGTCGACTTGCTCGACAAATCGAAGGCGATTTCGCACTGGAAGGCGCAGGGCCTGGACTTCTCGGCCATCTTCCACAAGCCGGAAACCCCGGATGGCCAAGCCTGCCGCCACGTGGAATTCCAGGACCATGCACTGGAAAAGGCGCTCGACCACAAGCTGATCGCGCAAGCGCGCGCGGCGCTGGAAAAGGGCGAGCGCGTTTCCTTCATCTCGCCCGTACGCAACCTGAACCGCACGGTGGGCACCATGCTGTCCGGCGAAGTGGCGAAGAAATACGGTCACGCCGGCTTGCCGGACGACACCATCCACATTCAATTGCAAGGCACGGCGGGCCAGTCGGCCTGCGCCTTCCTGGCGCACGGCATCACGATCGACCTGGTGGGTGAAGGCAACGATTACGTCGGTAAAGGCCTGTCGGGCGGGCGCATCATCGTGCGGCCCAATACCGAGTTCCGCGGCTGGGCCGTGGACAACATCATCATCGGCAATACGGTGCTGTACGGCGCCATCGCCGGCGAAGCCTTCTTCAATGGCGTGGCCGGTGAACGCTTTGCCGTGCGCAACTCGGGCGCCACCACGGTGGTCGAGGGCTTGGGCGACCATGGCTGCGAATACATGACGGGCGGCACGGTCGTGGTCCTGGGCAACACGGGACGCAACTTCGCGGCCGGCATGTCGGGCGGCATCGCCTATGTGTATGACCCGGCGGGCGACTTTGCCAGCAAGTGCAACACGGCCATGGTCAGCCTGGACAAGGTCGTGTCGGCAGCGGAACAGCATCTCGACCGTGATGCCTGGCATACGCAGCACCGCGACGGCGTGCCGGAAGCGGACGAGGTCATCCTCAAGCGCCTGATCGAACGTCACTTCAAGCACACGGGCAGCACGCGCGCCCGCGTCCTGCTGGACGACTGGGCCGCGGCGCGCGGCAAGTTCGTGAAAGTCTTCCCGAACGAATACAAGCGCGCGCTGATTGAAATGGCAGCTGACGCCGCCATGGAAGTGCAAGCCGTCGCCGCCTGAGCCAGCCGAGATGAATGTGAAGGGAGCGGCCGAGCCGCTCCCGCCAGCTAAAAATACAAAGGAACTATCGTGGGTAAAATTACCGGCTTCATGGAATTCAAGCGCCAGGACGAACACTATCTGGAGCCTGCCGCGCGCCTGAAGAACTACAAGGAATTCGTGCTGCACCTGTCGGACGCGCAAGCAACCGTGCAGGGCGCGCGCTGCATGGATTGCGGCATTCCTTTCTGCACCACGGGTTGCCCCGTAAATAACATCATTCCTGACTGGAATGACCTGGTGTACCGCGGCGCTTACCGCGAAGCGCTCGACATTTTGCATTCGACGAATAACTTCCCGGAATTTACGGGCCGCATCTGCCCGGCGCCGTGCGAATCGGCCTGCACCCTGGGCATCCACGAAGATCCGGTCGGCATCAAGTCGATCGAACATAAAATCATCGACATGGGCTGGGAGCACGGCTGGGTCACGCCGCAGCCGGCGGGTTTCAGCACGGGCAAGAAAGTGGCCATCGTCGGTTCCGGTCCTGCCGGCCTGGCCGCGGCGCAGCAGCTGGCGCGCGCCGGCCACGCCGTCACCGTGTTTGAAAAGAGCGACCGGGTCGGTGGCTTGTTGCGTTACGGCATCCCCGACTTCAAGATGGAAAAGTCGCACATCGACCTGCGCGTGAAACAGATGGAAGCCGAAGGCGTCGTGTTCCGCACCAGCGTGCTGGTGGGCAAGGATTTCCCTGCTCACGTCAACAACTGGGCCAAGGAAACCATTTTCCCGGAAGACCTGGAAAAGGAATTTGACGCCGTCATCATGGCCGGCGGCGCCGAGCAGCCGCGCGATTTGCCCGTGCCGGGCCGGGAACTGAAAGGCGTGCACTTCGCCATGGATTTCCTGCCGCTGCAAAACAAGGTCAACGCGGGCGACAAGCTCAAGGACCAGATCAAGGCCACGGGCAAGCACGTGGTGGTGATCGGCGGCGGCGACACGGGTTCCGACTGCGTCGGCACCTCGAACCGCCATGGCGCCGCCTCGGTGGCGCAGTTCGAACTGATGCCGCAGCCGCCGGAACAGGAAAACAAGCCGCTCGTCTGGCCGTACTGGCCGACCAAGCTGCGCACCTCGTCCTCGCACGAGGAAGGCTGCGAGCGCGACTGGGCCGTGGCCACCAAGCGTTTCGAAGGCAAGGGCGGCAAGGTGGAAAAGCTGATCGCCTGCCGAGTCGAGTGGAAAGACGGCAAGATGAGCGAAGTGCCAAACTCGGAATTCGAGATGAAGGCGGACCTGGTCTTCCTGGCCATGGGTTTTGTTTCACCAGTGCAACAAGTGCTGGAAGCGTTCGGCGTCGATACGGATGCGCGCGGCAATGTCAAGGCGACAACGGATGGCGCCGGCTGCTACCAGACCTCGGTGGCCAAAGTGTTTGCGGCCGGCGACATGCGCCGTGGTCAGTCGCTGGTGGTCTGGGCCATCCGCGAAGGGCGCCAGTGCGCGCGCGCCGTCGATGAGTTCCTGATGGGCGCATCCTTGCTGCCGCGTTAAAAAAACGAGCAATTGTCCGTTTTTTGCCAGGGCCACGGCGCGGATCGCGACGTGGCCTTTGTTATTTTTACTTGCCAAGTCAACAGCTGTGAATGTCATCGGACGGGGACGCGATGTGGCAGCCGAATTTCCACTACAATATCTGACTTTCGATTCATTAGTGTTGTATTCTTCCCCTTTACGGGCCTGTCCCAAGGGGTGTCTCAGCAGAGGTTGGCGTTTCTGCACTACAATACGCCATTAAAATAGTGAGCTTCGTCGTGCCAAATCTTGTTGAGATCCGTGATTTACACTTTGCCTATGGAGAACGTTCGATTTTATCGGGCCTTCAAATGGATTTCCCACGTGGAAAAGTTGTGGCCGTCATGGGTGGCTCCGGCAGTGGCAAGACGACCGTACTGCGCCTGATCGGCGGGCAGTTGCGCCCCAGTTCCGGTTCCGTGAATGTGGACGGCCAGATCGTGCATACCTTGGGAACCGACGAGCTATACCAGCTGCGCCGCAAGATGGGCATGCTGTTCCAGCACGGCGCCCTGTTTACGGACTTGACGGCGTTCGAGAACGTGGCGTTCCCTCTGCGCGAACACACGGACTTGAATGAAGAGCTGATCCGCACCCTGGTGCTGATGAAGCTGCACGCCGTGGGACTGCGCAATGCGGCGCAATTGAAGCCGGCCGAGATCTCCGGCGGCATGGGCCGCCGCGTCGCGCTGGCGCGCGCCATCGCGCTCGACCCCGAACTGATCATGTATGACGAGCCGTTCGCCGGCCTGGACCCGATTTCCATGGGCGTGACGGCCAATTTGATCCGCAATTTGAACGATGCGCTGGGCTCCACGTCTATCCTGGTATCGCACGATGTGAAGGAGTGTTTCGCCATCGCTGATTACGTCTATTTTCTGTCATCGGGCAAGATCGTGGCGCACGGCACGCCGGCCGAGATGGCCGTGTCGACGCATCCCTACGTCAAGCAGTTCGTCAATGCCGAGGCCGATGGCCCCGTTCCGTTCCATTATCCGGGCAAGTCGCTGGCCGACGACCTGGGTCTGCAGACGGGGGGCGGCCGATGATCGCGCGTTTCCTGGCGGCGATCGGAGCGTGGTTGCGTCGTTCGGTACAAGACCTCGGCTTTGCCGTGCGCTCGTTTTTTATCATCATCGCCTCGTCGGGCGGCCTGTGGCGCCGTCCGCGCCTGGTGATTGAGCAACTGTTTTTTATCGGTAATCGCTCGCTGGTGATTACCGCCGTCTCCGGCCTGTTCGTCGGCATGGTGCTGGGTTTGCAAGGCTATTACACCTTGACCACGTACGGCGCCGAGCAGTCGCTGGGCTTGCTGGTGGCGCTGTCCCTGACGCGCGAACTGGGCCCCGTCGTGACGGCGCTGCTGTTCGCCGGCCGTGCTGGCACCTCGCTGACGGCGGAAATCGGCCTGATGAAGGCGGGCGAGCAATTGTCGGCCATGGAAATGATGGCCGTCAATCCGATCCAGCGCGTGCTGGCGCCCCGTTTTTGGGCCGGCGTGATCGCCATGCCGATCCTGGGCGCCATCTTCACGGCCGTCGGCATCGTCGGCAGCTACCTGGTCGGCGTGGTGCTGATCGGCGTCGATGAAGGCTCGTTCTGGTCGCAGATGCAAGGCGGCGTGGATGTATGGAAAGAAGTGGGCAATGGCACCATCAAGAGCCTGGTGTTCGGCATCGCGGTGACCTTCATCGCGCTGTTCCAGGGGTATCAGGCACAGCCGACGCCGGAAGACGTGTCCGGCGCCACCACGCGCACGGTGGTCATTTCGTCGTTGATGGTGTGGTGGCTCGATTTCATGATGACGGCTTTGATGTTTAGCAAGTAATTGCCGATAGGCGACAAAATTATCGGCCTGGGCAGTGTTCTGCGCAGGTGGCGGCAAGTAAAAATTATTTAGGATTGTTTATGCAACGTAAATCTTTGGATGTCTGGGTCGGCTTGTTCGTCTTGCTCGGTGTGGCGGCATTGATGTTTCTGGCGCTCAAGGCCGGCAATATGAGCTCGCTGTCTTTCAGCAAGACGTATACCATTAGTGCCAAGTTCGACAATATTGGCGGCCTCAAGCCGCAGGCGCCCGTCAAGGGTGCTGGCGTGGTGGTGGGCCGGGTCTCGGAAATCGTCTTTGACGACAAGACTTACCAGGCGCTGGTGAAACTCGACATCGAAGATGGCTACAAATTTCCGAAAGACAGCTCGGCCAAGATTTTGACGGCCGGTTTGCTGGGTGAGCAATATATCGGCCTGGAAGCAGGTGGCGATCTGGCGAACCTGGCAGAGGGCGACAAGATCGCCCGTACTCAATCGGCCACAGTGCTGGAAGACCTGATCAATCAGTTCATCTACAGCAAGGCAGCGGAAGGAAAGGACAGCAAATGAGCGAGTCGACCAAACAATCCCAAGGCAGCCTGGCGCGTATCGGCCTGGCCCTGGCCATCGCCGCCAGCGTGAGCGCTTGCGCCACCGGCACCAATCCGCGCGACCCGCTGGAAGGGTACAACCGCGCCATGTTCAAGTTCAACGACACCGTTGACCAGGTGGCCCTGAAGCCGGTCGCCACGGCCTACAAGAAGGTGACGCCCTCGTTCGTGCAAACGGGCGTGGGCAACTTCTTCGGCAATTTGTCCGATGTGTGGAGCGCCATGAACAACTTGCTGCAAGGCAAGGGCGAAGCGGGCCTGCAAGACGTCGTGCGCGTCAGCATGAACTCGACCTTCGGCATCTTCGGCCTGATCGACATCGCGTCGCAGGCCGGCATTCCGAAGCATAACGAAGACTTTGGCCAGACCCTGGGCTGGTATGGCGTGCAGTCTGGTCCGTACGTGATGCTGCCGCTGCTGGGCCCATCGACCGTGCGCGACACGGCGGCCCTGCCGCTCGATATCGCGGGCGACCCATGGCGCTACAAGGATCCGGCCTATGTGCGCAATATCGGCACGGTGACGCGTGTGGTCGACAAGCGTGCCGCGCTGCTCGACGCGACCAATTTGATGGAAGCGGCCGCGCTGGACCGTTATGAATTCATCCGCGACGGCTTCCTGCAGGCGCGCGAAAGCAAGGTGTTCGATGGCGATACGGACCGCCGCGACCGCAAAGTGCCAAAAAACGACAGCAGCGACTACGAGCCCGAGTACGAGCCAAAACCGCAGCCTGCCAATGACGCGCCTGCAGCCACGGCCGCCGCGGCGGTGGCGCCAGCGGACCTCGTAACATCTGGTAGCAATACCGTTGCCTCCGAAGCCAGGCCGCAGGAGTAAACTGGATTCAAGAACACCACGGCTGCGATCAACGCCAGCCGGTGCATAGCAACACCATGAAAGGTAGAACCATGAAATTGATGAAACAACTGCTGGCGATGGCCACCATCGCCTTTGCCACCGCCGCCCAGGCCGCCCCCGCCGTGGAAGCGCCGGACGTATTGGTCAAACGCATCAGCCAGGACGTGATCGACACGGCCAAGAACGACAAGGCCATCCAGGCTGGCGATATCAAGCGCGTCACCGAATTGGTGGAAAGCAAGATCTTGCCGTACGTGGATTTCCAGCGCATGACGGCCCTGGCCGCCGGCCGCCACTGGCGCGATGCCACGCCGGACCAGCAAAAGCAACTGGCCGCGGAATTTCGCACCCTGCTGATCTACACGTACTCGGGCGCCCTGTCGCAGATCAAGAACGAAACCGTGGAATTCAAGCCGCTGCGCGCCGATCCTAGCGATACGGAAGTGGAAGTGCGCTCGCAGGTGAACGTGGCGCGCGGCGAACCCGTGCCCCTGAACTACCGCGTGGCGAAAACCCCGTCCGGCTGGAAGATCTATGACATCAACGTACTGGGCGCGTGGCTGGTGGAAACGTACAAAAGCAGCTTTGCCAGCGAGATCAGCAAGGGCGGCATCGATGGCCTGATCAAGACTTTGTCGGCAAAAAACAAGGCCCTGGCCAGCCGTCCCGCTGCCAAAGCCAAATAATCGGCTATCATATAGCTCCTGACCCAGTTCCAGACCAGCGCAGCCCGACGCCATGCCCGACTCTCTCGACACCTTGCAGTCCCTGACTTCCCTGACCGTGCACAATGCCACTTCGGCATTGGAGCAGGGTCTGGACGCCATCCGCTCGGGCCAGACGAAGTTTGACTTGCGCAACGTCAAGGCCGTCGATTCGGCAGCCGTCTCCGTCATGCTGACGTGGCAACGCGCCGCGCAGGATGCCGGCGCCGTGCTGGAGCTGAAAAACCTGCCGAACAACCTGAAAAACCTCACCAAGCTGTATGGCGTGTGCTCGCTCGTGTCGAGCACCCTGAGCGCCGACGACTGCGCCAGCGCCGGCGGCCACGCCGAACGCAGCCCGTCCGACCTGCATCATCATTGATCCTGTCCCACTCCCCGCATCAGCAGTAGCTTTCAAGCCGGCAGGCCAGCAGCGCCGCCGGATTGATCTCCAAGTGTTCCACGAATTTTCCAACTATAATTGACTGTTGCGCCGTCCTCGCCTGAAGGCGGCGCCCTGCACCGGCCTGCCGGCCTGGATGTCTCCGGCAACTGGCGCATCACACCAGACGCATTACACTTGAAACAAGCACATGACCGCAATTCAAATCACGAATGTAGAAAAGAGCTATAAATCGCTCAAGGCGCTGGGCGGCGTGTCGCTGGCCATCGAGGAAGGCGAATTCTTTGGCCTGCTTGGCCCGAATGGCGCCGGCAAGACCACCCTCATTTCCATCATCGCCGGCCTGATACGCCCCGACGCGGGCACCGTCAAGATCCATGGCCACGATGTCGTCACGGACTTCCGCAACGCGCGCCGCAACCTGGGCGTGGTGCCGCAGGAGCTGGTGTTCGACCCGTTTTTCACCGTGCGCGAAACCCTGCGCCTGCAATCCGGCTACTTTGGCCTGCCGAACAACGACAAGTGGATCGACGAGGTCATGGAAAACCTCGACCTCACCGGCAAGGCCGACACGAATATGCGCGCGCTGTCCGGCGGCATGAAGCGCCGCGTGCTCGTGGCGCAGGCGCTGGTGCACAAGCCGCCCGTCATCGTGCTCGATGAGCCGACCGCCGGCGTCGACGTGGAACTGCGCCAGACCCTGTGGAAGTTCATCTCGCGCCTGAACCGCGAAGGCGGCCACACGGTCGTGCTAACCACCCACTACCTGGAAGAGGCGCAAGCCATGTGCCAGCGCGTCGCCATGCTGAAAACCGGCAAGGTGGTAGCGCTCGACACCATGTCGGCCCTGATCCGCCGCATCGCCGGCTCGCAGCTGCAGGTGCATCTCAAAAACGGCAGCCTGCCGGCCGACCTGCGGCACCTGGTGCTGCACCCGGAAGAACAGCAGGCGCCGAACAAGTTCAGCCTGCGCGTCAACGAATACAGCGAAGTCGAAAAAATCCTCGCCCGCCTGCGTGAAGCGGGCGCCGAAATCGATGAAATGCAATTGCAACAAGCCGACCTGGAAGATATCTTCTTGCAGATCATGGATAAAGGTACCGTATGATTTCGACAGGATTTCGCACCCTCGTCTACAAAGAGACGCTGCGCTTCTGGAAAGTGGCGACGCAAACCGTGGCCGCGCCCGTGCTCACGTCGATGCTGTACCTGCTGGTGTTCGGCCATGTGCTCGACGGCCGCGTGGAGCCGAGCCCCGGCGTCAGCTACACGGCCTTTCTGATTCCCGGCCTGGTGATGATGAGCGTGCTGCAAAACGCGTTCGCCAATTCCTCGTCCTCGCTGATCCAGTCCAAGATCACGGGCAACCTGGTGTTCGTGCTGCTCACGCCCTTGTCGCACTGGGAGATATTCTCGGCGTACGTACTCGCTTCCGTCGCGCGCGGCCTGGCCGTGGGCTTTGGCGTGTTTGCCATCACCTGCTGGTTCGCCGACCTGTCGTTTGTCGCGCCGCTGTGGATCGTCGTCTTCGCCTTCCTCGGTGCCGCCATGCTGGGCACCATGGGCCTGATCGCCGGCATCTGGGCCGAGAAATTCGACCAGCTGGCCGCCTTCCAGAATTTCCTGATCATGCCGGCCACCTTTTTGTCGGGCGTGTTCTATTCGATCCATTCGCTGCCCGCCTTCTGGCAGACGGTATCGCATCTGAACCCCTTCTTTTACATGATCGACGGCTTCCGCTACGGCTTCTTCGGCGTGTCCGACGTCAGCCCGTGGCTCAGTCTTTCCATCGTCGCCGGCTTCCTCGTGATCCTGGCGCTGGCGTCGATCCGCCTGCTGAAGAGCGGCTATCGTTTGCGTCATTAATTACCTTATTAATTGCGCCGTTGATTGCGGCACATCACATCACTACATTATTCAATATCAAGGACTTATCGTGACCACCACTCCAGAACTGATCCACGGCTATCTGTCGGCCGGCCTCGAATGCACGCACCTCGAAGTGGAGGGCGATGGCCAGCACTTCCAGGCCGTGATCGTCTCGCCCGCGTTTGCCGGCAAGCGTTTGATCCAGCGTCACCAGATCGTCTACGCGGCACTGGGCGACCGCATGCGCGAGGAAATCCACGCGCTGTCGATGAAAACCCTGACACCTGAAGAATTCCAAGGATAAGCACATGGACAAGCTCCTCATCAACGGCGGCAACCGCCTGAACGGCGACATCGCCATCTCCGGCGCGAAAAACGCCGCCCTGCCCATCCTGTGCGCCGGCCTGCTGACCGCGGGCGACCTGGACCTGACCAACGTGCCGCATTTGCACGACGTGGCCACCATGTTGAAACTGCTGGGCCAGACGGGCCTGAAAGTGCAGCAGGACGGCGACCGCGTGCTCCTCAACGGCAGCGCCATCGATACCCTGGAAGCGCCGTATGAACTGGTGAAAACCATGCGCGCCTCGATCCTCGTGCTCGGCCCCCTGCTGGCGCGCTTCGGCGAAGCCAAGGTGTCCTTGCCGGGCGGCTGCGCCATCGGTTCGCGTCCTGTCGACCAGCACATCAAGGGCCTGGAAGCGCTGGGCGCCGAGATCCGCATCGAAGCGGGCTACATCTACGCCAAGTGCGCCAAGCTGAAAGGCGCGCGCATCGTCACCGACATGATCACCGTCACCGGCACCGAGAATCTGCTGATGGCCGCGACCCTGGCCGAAGGCGAGACCATCCTGGAAAACGCCGCCTGCGAACCGGAAGTAACCGACCTGGCGCACCTGCTGGTGGCCATGGGCGCGAAGATCGACGGTATCGGCACCAGCCGCCTGGTGATCCAGGGCGTGGACGCCCTGCACGGCGCCTCGCACGCGGTGATCGCCGACCGTATCGAAACGGGCACCTTCCTGTGCGCCGTGGCGGCCACCGGCGGCGACATCACCCTGCGCAACGTGCGCACCGATATCCTCGACGCGGCGCTCGACAAGCTGCGCGCCATGGGCCTGACGATGACCTTCGGCGCCGACTGGATCCGCGCCGAGATGTCGGCCCGTCCGAACCCCGTCAGCTTCCGTACGACGGAATACCCGGGCTTCCCGACCGACATGCAGGCGCAGTTCATGGCCGTCAACACGATTGCGAATGGCGCCAGCCGCGTCACCGAGACGATTTTCGAGAACCGCTTCATGCACGTACAGGAAATGAACCGCCTGGGCGCCGACATCACCATCGAAGGCAACACGGCCATCATCGCCGGCGTCAAGCAACTGCGCGGCGCGCCCGTGATGGCGACCGACCTGCGCGCTTCGGCGTCGCTGGTGATCGCGGCCCTGGCCGCCGATGGCGAAACCCTGATCGACCGCATCTATCACCTCGACCGCGGCTACGACCGCATGGAAGTGAAATTGTCGGCCGTGGGCGCCAACATCGTACGCATCAAATAACAAGGAACGAGCATGAACGGATCGAATAACGGTGACAGCTCCCAGCTGATTCTGGCGCTGTCGAAAGGCCGCATTTTTGAGGACACCATGCCGCTGCTGGAAGCGGCCGGCATCAAGGTGCTGGAAAACCCGGAGACCTCGCGCAAGCTGATTTTGGCCACCAACGATCCGAACGTGCGCGTCATCATCGTGCGTGCCAGCGACGTGCCGACCTACGTGCAGTACGGCGCGGCCGACTTCGGCGTGGCGGGCAAGGATGTCTTGCTCGAACACGGCGGCGAAGGCCTGTACCAGCCGATCGACCTGAATATCGCTTCCTGCCGCATGTCGGTGGCGGTGCAGGCCGGTTTTGACTACGAAAAGGCCGTGCATCAAGGCGCGCGTCTGCGCGTGGCGACCAAGTTCGTGCACACGGCGCGCGAGCATTTCGCCGCCAAGGGCGTGCACGTCGACCTGATCAAGCTGTATGGCTCGATGGAGCTGGCGCCTTTGGTCGGCTTGTCCGACGCCATCGTCGACCTGGTCAGCACGGGCAGCACCTTGCGCGCGAATAACCTCGTCGAGGTCGAGCACATCATGGAAATTTCGTCGCGCCTGGTGGTCAACCAGGCGGCGTTAAAACTCAAGCGCGAGCGCTTGCAGCCGATCATCGAGGCGTTTGAACGCGCCTCGCAAACCGCCTCGCAAGCCTAGACTTATTCAGTAGCAGAAAGCCGATTATGCCGATACAGATACGCAAGCTCGATTCAAGCCAGGATGGTTTCCAACAATCGCTCGACACCTTGCTGGCGTTCGAGGCGGGCACCGATGCAGCGATTGAAACGTCGGTCGCAAAAATCCTGGCCGATGTGAAAACGCGCGGCGACGCCGCCGTGCTGGAATACACCAACCGTTTCGACCGCATCCCGCATGGCGGCGCGGCGGAAATGGCGGCCTTCGATATTTCGCAAGCCGAATTGCAGGCGGCCCTGAACGGCTTGCCATCGGCCCAGCGCGAGGCGCTGCAGATCGCCGCCCAGCGCATCCGCGCCTTCCACGAACGCCAGCGCGAGGAGTTGCGCGGCTTTAGCTACACCGAGCCCGATGGCACGGTGCTGGGGCAAAAAATCACGCCGCTGGACCGGGTCGGCATCTACGTCCCGGGCGGCAAGGCAGCGTATCCATCGTCCGTGCTGATGAACGCCATTCCCGCGCACGTGGCGGGCGTGGGCGAGATCATCATGGTGGTGCCGACGCCGGACGGCGTGAAAAACCAGATGGTGCTGGCCGCCGCCGCGATCGCCGGCGTGACGCGCGTGATCACCATCGGCGGCGCGCAAGCCGTCGGCGCCCTGGCCTACGGCACGCAGACGATTGCCGCCGTGGATAAAATCGTCGGTCCCGGCAATGCCTATGTGGCCGCCGCCAAGCGCCGCGTGTTCGGCATCGTCGGCATCGACATGATCGCCGGGCCATCCGAAATTCTGGTGCTGTGCGACGGCACCACGGACCCTGACTGGGTGGCGATGGACCTGTTTTCGCAGGCCGAGCACGACGAACTGGCGCAGGCGATTCTGCTGTGCCCTGACGCCGATTACATCGCGCAAGTCGAAGAGAGCATCGCCAAGCTGCTGCCGACGATGCCGCGCCAGGCCACCATCAGCACCTCGCTGGCCGACCGCGGCGCCCTGATCAAGGTGCGCAGCATGGAAGAGGCCTGTGAAATAGCCAATTCAATCGCCGCGGAACACCTGGAAATCTCGGCGGAGAACCCGCAGCAGTGGGCCGAGCAGATCCGCCACGCGGGCGCCATGTTCCTCGGCCGCTTCTCGTCCGAATCGCTGGGTGACTATTGCTGCGGTCCCAATCACGTGCTGCCGACCTCGCGCACGGCGCGTTTCTCGTCGCCGCTGGGCGTGTACGACTTCCAGAAGCGCTCGTCCATCATTCACGTCAGTGAAGCGGGAGCGCAAACCCTGGGCCGTGTCGCCGCCACCCTGGCGTATGGCGAAGGCTTGCAGGCGCACGCGCGCAGCGCCGAACTGCGCCTGAAGCCGCAGCCATGACGAAGTTGGCGGAGCAGCCGGACTGGGTCAACCGGGTCTATTGCGAAGATGCGCTGGCGGGGCTGGCGCGCATTCCCGATGGCTCGGTGGACCTGATCCTGACGGATCCGCCGTACAACCTGGGCAAGGACTACGGCAATGCCTCGGACCAGCAGTCGGTGGCCGACTACCTGCGCTGGACGGAACAGTGGATCGATGCGGCGCTGCCCAAGCTGAAAGCCAACGGCAGCCTGTACATTTTTCTGACCTGGCGCTATTCGCCGGAGATCTTCGTCATGCTGAAACAGCGCATGGCGATGATGAATGAAATCATCTGGGACCGCCGCGTGCCGTCCATGGGCGGCAGCGTGCGCAGCTTTTCTTCGGTGCACGACACCATCGGCTTCTTCGTCAAGCGCAAGGATTACTACTTCGACCTTGACGCGGTGCGCATCGCCTACGACGCGGCCACCAAGAAAGCCCGTTCGCGCTCGATTTTCATCGGCGCGAAATGGCTGGAAGTGGGCTACAACCCGAAAGACTTGTGGAGCGTATCGCGCCTGCACAAGGAACACCCGGAACGGGCCGACCACCCGACGCAAAAGCCGCTCGAAATCATCGAGCGCATGGTGAAGGCGTCGTGCCCGCCCGGCGGCGTGGTGCTCGACCTGTTCATGGGCAGCGGCACCACGGCGCTGGCGGCCAAGCGCTGCGGGCGCGATTTCGTCGGCTTTGAATTGAACGCCGACTACTGCGCCATCATCGAGCAGCGCCTGGCGGCATTGACGCAGGAGCTTGCCGAACCGGCCACATTGGCCGCGCCCAAGCCCGCCAGGGCGGCGGCGAAAAAACCGGCGGCTGCCAAAAAGCCGGCCGCCGTGAAGAAACCGCCCGCCGTGAAAAAAACGCCGGCCCGCAAGGCGCGCAGCGCTAGCGTGCCGGAAGACGTCGTCATTTAATTTCATCAGGAGTGTTTGCAGCATGTCTTTCCTCGATCAGTTAATCAGCAACACCGTGCGCGCCGATGTGCGGGCCGTCAAAAGCTACCAGGTCGCCGATGCCAGCGGTTACATCAAACTCGATGCGATGGAAAACCCGTATCCGCTGCCGCAGCATCTGCGCGAGGAGCTGGGCGCGCGCCTGGCCGGCGTGGCGCTGAACCGCTATCCGCCGTCGTACGCCAGCCTGCAGGCAGCCATCTGCGCCAAACTGGGCGTGCCCGCCGGCTTGGACGTCATGCTGGGCAACGGCTCCGATGAACTCATTTCCATCCTGGCCATGGCGTGCGCGCACCAGGAGCCGGGCCAGCGCGCCGTGCTGCTGGCGCCCGTGCCCGCCTTCGTCATGTATGCACGCTCGGCGCAGTTTGCCGGCATGGATTTCGTCGGCGTGCCTTTGCAGGCCGACTTCAGCCTGGACATGCCGGCCATGCTGGCGGCGATTGAACAGCATCGCCCGGCGCTGGTGTTTCTCGCGTATCCAAACAACCCGACGGGCAACCTGTTTGCCACTGCCGACATCGAGCGCATTCTCGCGGCGCTCGGCGACACGGGCATCGCCGTCGTCGACGAAGCGTATGAACCGTTCGCGCAGCACAGTTTCATGGGCCGCTTGCCTGAATTTGAAAACCTGGTGGTGATGCGCACCGTGTCGAAACTGGGCCTGGCCGGCATCCGCCTCGGCTACATGTCGGCCGCGCCGGCCCTGCTGGCGCAATTCGAGAAAGTGCGCCCGCCGTACAATGTCAACGTGCTGACGCAGGCGGCGGCCGAATTCGCGCTCGATCACATCGACGTGTTGAATGCCCAGGCGGACTTGCTCAACAGCGCGCGCGATGCATTGGCGCTGCGCCTGGCAGAGTTGCCGGGCGTGACGGTATTCCCCTCGAAGGCAAATTTTCTTCTGATTCGTGTGGCGGATTCCGACGATGTTTGTGCAAAACTGCTTGCCCGCAGGGTTTTAATTAAAAATATGAGTAAAATGCATGCTGCGCTGGCCAATTGCCTGCGCATCAGCGTCAGCACCCCGGAAGAAAATTCCCTTTTTTACGATGCCTTCAAGGCATCCCTCGTTTAGCCTACCGCCAGAGCCTCCCATGAACCGCACCGCAGAAATCACGCGCAACACCAATGAGACGCAAGTTCGCGTCGCCCTCAACCTGGACGGCACGGGCCAGCAAAAGCTCAATACCGGCGTGCCCTTCCTCGACCATATGCTGGACCAGATCGCCCGCCACGGCTTGATCGACCTCGATATCGAAGCGACGGGCGACGTGCATATCGACAACCACCATACGGTGGAAGACGTGGGCATCACCCTGGGCATGGCCGTGGCCAAGGCCATCGGCGACAAGAAGGGCATCCGCCGCTACGGCCACGCGTATGTGCCGCTGGACGAGGCGCTGTCGCGCGTGGTGCTCGATTTCTCGGGTCGCCCGGGCATCGAATACCACATCCCGTTTACGCGCGCCATGATCGCCGGCTTCGACGTCGACCTGACCCTGGAATTTTTCCGCGGCTTCGTCAACCATGCGGGCGTGACCTTGCATATCGACAACCTGCGCGGCACGAATGCCCACCATCAATGCGAAACCGTGTTCAAGGCCTTTGGCCGCGCGCTGCGCATGGCTGCCGAGCTCGACGAGCGCGCGGCCGGCATCATTCCATCGACCAAGGGCAGCCTGTAAGCGCCGCTCTCGCTATATTGTAGATTCCGGGATCAAACATGAATAAAATTGTGGTGGTGGATTACGGCATGGGCAATTTGCGCTCGGTGGCGCAGGCCTTGCGCGCCGTGGCGCCGGAAGCCGACGTGCGCATTTCCGGCACTGTGGAAGACATCGACAGCGCCGACCGCATCGTCTTGCCGGGCCAGGGCGCCATGCCCGACTGCATGCGCAGCCTGCGCGAATCGGGCGTGCTCGAAGCGCTGCTGCGCGCCGCCGATAGCAAGCCCGTGCTGGGCGTGTGCATCGGCGAGCAAATGCTGTTCGACGGCAGCGAAGAGGGCGATGCGGCCGGTCTGGGCTTGCTGCCCGGCAAAGTCGTGCGCTTCCAGCTCGACGGCCAGGTGCAGGAAGACGGCTCGCGCTTCAAGGTGCCGCAAATGGGCTGGAACCAAGTGCGGCAAACGGCGTCCCATGTCATGTGGGATGGCATCGCCGACAACGCCTATTTTTACTTTGTGCACAGTTATTTTGCTCAACCTCAAGAGGCGGCGCACACGGTGGGCGAGACTGTCTATGGCGCGCCGTTCGCCTGCGCCGTCGCCCGTGATAATATTTTCGCGACACAGTTTCACCCTGAAAAAAGCGCTGCCGCTGGCTTGCAGCTGTACAAGAACTTCGTTCACTGGCAACCTTAACGTTAGCTCTCCGGCTTTTTGTCCGCCTTTCACTCACTTTTAAATCACACTGACCATGCTGCTCATTCCCGCCATCGACCTGAAAGACGGTCACTGCGTACGCCTGAAACAAGGCGATATGGAACTTGCCACCGTATTTTCCGAAGACCCGGCCGACATGGCCCGCCATTGGCTGATGCAGGGCGCGCGCCGGCTGCACCTGGTCGACCTGAACGGCGCCTTTGCCGGCAAGCCGAAGAATGAAGGCGCCGTCAAGGCCATCCTGAAAGCGGTGCAGGATTTCGCCGTGGAAAACGACATCGAGGAAATCCCCGTGCAACTGGGCGGCGGTATCCGCGACCTCGACACCATCGAGCGCTACCTTGACGCCGGCATCACCTACATCATCATCGGCACGGCGGCAGTGAAAAGCCCCGGCTTCCTGCACGACGCCTGCAGCGCCTTCCCCGGCCACATCATCGTTGGCCTCGATGCCAAGGATGGCAAAGTGGCAACGGATGGCTGGAGCAAGATGTCGGGCCACGAAGTGATCGACCTGGCGAAAAAATTCGAAGCCTACGGCGTCGAATCGATCATTTACACGGACATCGGCCGCGACGGCATGATGGGCGGCATCAATATCGACGCCACCGTCAAGCTGGCGCAAGCCGTCAAGATCCCCGTCATCGCCTCGGGCGGCCTGCACAATATCGGCGACGTGGAAGCGCTGTGCGCGGTCCAGGCCGAAGGCATCGAAGGCGTGATCTGCGGCCGTTCCATCTATGAAGGCACGATCGACCTGGCGCAGGCGCAGGAACGCGCCGACGAACTGACCGACGCCGCCGTTTAAGCCAGCCCGGCCGGGAGCGTGCCTGCGCACGCCCGGCCTGGCGACAATCTGGATACCATCATGCTTGCAAAACGTATCATCCCCTGCCTCGACGTGACCAACGGCCGCGTCGTCAAAGGCGTCAATTTCACGGAATTGCGCGATGCCGGCGACCCGGTGGAAATCGCCCGCCGCTATGACGAGCAGGGCGCCGACGAAATCACTTTCCTCGACAT
Source organism: Janthinobacterium sp. BJB401 (assembly GCF_013372745.1). Lineage (NCBI taxonomy): Bacteria > Pseudomonadati > Pseudomonadota > Betaproteobacteria > Burkholderiales > Oxalobacteraceae > Janthinobacterium > Janthinobacterium sp. BJB401. The sequence continues at coordinate 75,392 of NZ_JABXFH010000013.1, forward strand.
TACCGCTTCCAGCGACAACCGTGGCCTGATCTTCGACATCATCGAAGCCGTCGCGTCGCAAGTGTTCATTCCGCTGACCGTGGGCGGCGGCGTGCGCGTGGTGGAAGACGTGCGCCGGCTGCTCAACGCGGGCGCCGACAAGGTCAGCATCAATACCTCGGCCGTGACGAACCCGCAACTGGTGTACGAGGCGTCGCAAAAGCACGGTTCGCAATGCATCGTCGTCGCCATCGACGCCAAGCAAGTGTCACCCGGCAAGTGGGAAGTGTTTACCCATGGCGGGCGCACCGCCACGGGCCTGGACGCGTTCGCATGGGCGCGTAAAATGGAAAGCCTGGGCGCCGGCGAGATCTTGCTCACCAGCATGGACCGCGACGGCACCAAGGTGGGCTTCGACCTGGGCCTGACGCGCGGCGTGTCCGACGCCGTCAGCATTCCCGTGATCGCCTCGGGCGGCGTGGGCGGCTTGCAAGATCTGGTCGACGGCATCAAGGTGGGCCGCGCGGACGCCGTGCTGGCCGCCAGCATCTTCCACTATGGCCAGCACACGGTGCAGGAAGCCAAGCGTTTCATGGCGCAGCAGGGCATTCCCATGCGCCTGGCGTAAATAGCAGCAGTCAATATCAGCAGGATAGAAGAACATGCAAAACGGAACCATCGTAGCAAGCAATGCCAAGTGGCTGAAAAAGGTCAAATGGGACGAGCACGGCCTGGTGCCCGTGATCGCGCAGGAAGCGGGCAGCAATGACGTGCTGATGTTTGCCTGGATGAACCGCGATGCGCTGGCGCGCACGGTGGAGCTGGGCGAAGCCGTGTACTGGAGCCGTTCGCGCAAGAAACTGTGGCACAAGGGCGAAGAGTCCGGCCACACGCAAAAGGTGCTGGAAATCCGCCTCGATTGCGACGAAGACGTGGTCTTGCTGAAAATCGAGCAAGCGGGCGGCATCGCCTGCCATACGGGCCGCCACTCGTGCTTCTTCCAGAAGTTCGAAGGCGACGAGAAAACGGGCGAATGGCAAGTCACCGACCCCGTCCTGAAAGATCCTGAGACGATTTACGCGGAAAGCAAGAGCAAATGAGTGAAACCCTGAAGCGCCTGGCCGCCGTGATCGAATCGCGCAAGCTGGCCAATGGCGGCGACCCCGCCACCTCGTATGTCGCGCGCCTGTTTGCCAAGGGCGACGATGCGATTTTGAAAAAAATCGGCGAAGAGGCGACGGAAACCGTGATGGCCGCCAAGGATGCGCGCCGCGACAACGACCCGTCGAAGGTCCTGTACGAATGCGCCGACCTGTGGTTTCACAGCTTGGTGATGCTGGCGCAGTTCGACCTGACGCCGCAGCAGGTGCTCGACGAGCTGGCGCGCCGCGAAGGCCTGTCCGGCCTGGAAGAAAAGGCGGCACGCAAGGATGAATTGCGCGACGCCGGCGAAACAGACAAACACTGACCTACTGGAGCGTACGTGGATAACTGTATTTTCTGCAAGATTGCTGCAAAACAAATTCCTGCGTCCATCGTGTATGAGGACGAGGACTTGCTGGCCTTCAAGGACATCAACCCGGCCGCCCCCGTGCACCTGCTGCTGATCCCGAAACGCCACGTGGCCACCCTGTCCGACTGCGACGACAGCCATACGGACATGCTGGGCAAGCTGCTGCGCCTGGCGCCGAAACTCGCTGCCGAGTTTGGCTGCGCGGTCACGTATGACGCCGATGGCACGCCTGCCGGCGGCTTCAAGACCATGCTCAACAGCGGCCCGAACGGCGGGCAAGAGGTGTATCACCTGCACATGCATGTGTACGGCGGTCCCCGTCCCTGGCGCGGTCAACACTGATTTCGCTGCGCGCCGGGTTCACGTGTATACTACCGGCATTGGTTGACGCTATTCGGGCACCGTCCCGCAAGGAGAATGTGATGGGTTCATTGAGTATTTGGCACTGGGTAATCGTTCTGGTCATCGTCATGCTGGTCTTCGGCACCAAGAAACTGGGCAATATCGGCGGTGATATCGGCAAGGCCGTCAAAGGCTTCAAGGATGGCGTTAAGGGCGAAGATGACGCCCCGGCAGCCAATACCCCTCCTGCTGCGCCATCGCAAGTGGCCGACAAAAGCACCATCGACGTCGAGACGAAAGAGAAAAGCAAGTTCTGATAGCGTGGCGGGGCGCTTGCCTCGTCCGGTAACAGCCCTTGTCCGCTTATGATCGATCTCGGTCTCTCTAAAATCGCCATCATCGGCGTGGTTGCGTTGATAGTCATCGGCCCTGAAAAGTTGCCGAAAGTGGCGCGCATGGCCGGTACTCTGTATGGCCGCGCGCAACGCTACCTGAACCAGGTGAAATCCGAAGTCTCGCGCGAAATTGAAATGGAAGAGCTGAAAAACCTGCAGAAGGAAGTGCAGGATGCGGCCCATTCCGTCAAGCAAAGCGTGGAGAAATCCATGCATGGCGTGGAAAACTCGATCTCCGGCAACCTGGCCGAGGTGGAAAACGCCTGGCGCGGCGATTCGAGCGCGTATGATGCGCATCACGATGCCCATGAAGCCATGCTGCGCGCCACCAATGACGACCTGGCCCGCAAGGCGCGCGAATTCCGCCGCAAGAAGCTGGTGCGCAATTCCGCCATCCCTGGCTGGTACAAGCAGCGCCACGGCGGCAAGCTGCACGTGCAATCGGCGGCCGCCCGCGTGGCGCGCTTCCGTCCGCGCACCAGTTCCTCCTCCTTTTACTCATGAGTAGCAAATCCCCGGTGGAAGAAACTTTTATCTCGCATCTGGTCGAGCTGCGCAACCGCCTGGTCAAGGCCTCGATCGGTATCGCCGTCGTCTGCGCCGTGCTGTTTTACTGGCCCGGTCCTTCGCATATCTACGATTTTATTGCCGCGCCGATGATCGCCTCGCTGCCGGCCGGCTCGAAAATGATCGCCACCGGTGTTATCTCGCCCTTCCTCGTGCCGATGAAAGTGACCCTGGTGATCGCCTTCATCGTCGCCTTGCCCTGGGTGCTGTACCAGATGTGGGCGTTTATCGCCCCCGGCCTGTACACGCATGAAAAACGCCTGATCGCGCCGCTGGTCATCTCGTCTTCCCTGCTGTTCATGGCCGGCGTGGCCTTCTGCTATTTCTTTGTGTTTGGCCGCGTCTTCCACTTCATCAGCGACTTTTCGCCCTCGTCGATCGCGGTGACGCCCGATATCGAAAACTACCTCGATTTCGTCATGTCGATGTGCCTGGCCTTTGGCGCCACCTTCGAAGTGCCCGTCGTGGTGGTGATCCTCGTGCGCATGGGACTCGTGTCTATCGCGAAACTCAAGGAAGTGCGTCCCTACATCATCGTCGGCGCCTTCGTGATTGCCGCCATCGTCACGCCGCCGGACGTCGTCAGCCAGTTCTCGCTGGCCATCCCGATGTGTTTGCTGTTCGAGCTGGGCCTGCTGGTGGCGCCCATCTTCGTTAAGGCCACGCAGGCGCCGGAAGAAGCGTCCTAGACGGTCTACAATACTCGCAAGCAAAAGCCGCTGACCTCCTTCGGGAGCAGCGGCTTTTTTTGTCAGGAAAGTTGCTAGGTGCTCACTGCAGCATCAGTTTGCTGAGTATGCCCAGGTTGAGCAGGATCAGGGTGCTCATCATCCAATAGACGTGTTTCATGTCCGCGCCATGGCGCAAGTCCAGACGTTCCAGGTGGGCGTCGAATGTGTGTTCCAAGGCATCTAATTTGGTATCGAATTTGTGCTCCAGCGCATCTATCCTCGTATCGAGTTTCAGGTCCAGCGCATCGATCCGGGTATCGAGCCTGAGCTCCAGCGCATCGATCTTCAATTCCAGGGCACCCACCTTGGTATCGACGTTGTGCGCCGCCAGCTTGATTTCCCCCAGCAGATTGCGCTCCAGCGCCGCCAGTTCGCCATGCACGACCACGGCCGAGCCCAGTACTTCGCCCAAGGCCGTGGCATGGGCTTCCGCCTGCTGCGTGGGCACGCCGGCCGAGGCGAGGCGTTTGGCGTAATCGAGGGTGTCGAACTGGATGGGCATATGCATGGACGCTCCTGAATCCAGCGTAGCAGGAAAATCGGCAATTGCCAGTGAGGAGTGCGGTGGCGCCTGCCTTCCCGTCAGCTTAATGGACCGGCATGCCGGTAGTTTGCGATGGCGCAAACGCATGCAAAAAGGGCGCCGCAGCGCCCTTTGCAAGGTATGAAGGCGTACCGCTTAATTCATCAGTTCCTTGATGACTTTCACGGGCGCGCTGCCGTAGCTGAGGAATTGTTCGTGGAAATCCTTCAGCACGAACTTGTTGCCCAGCGCCTGCTTGCGCTGTTCGCGCAAGTCCATGATTTCGCTGTAGCCGCTGAAATAGCTGGTCAGTTGCACCGAGCTCAGCTGCACGCGGCGCCATTTTTCCTTGGCTTCACGCTGGGTCTGGAAGGCCTGGCGCGTCAGCAGGTCGAGCGCTTGCGCTTCCGTCATGCCCAGCACGTGCACGCTGTAGTCGAGGATGGTGTTGGTGACGCTGCGCAAGTTCCACTTCGAATACATCAGCCACATTTCCGGCGCATTGTTGCCATAGCCCGATTCGAGCATCATGCGTTCGCCATACACGGCCCAGCCTTCGATCATGGCGCCGTTGCCGAAGATGGATTTGACCAAGGACGGCGACTTGTTGGCGTAGACGAGCTGCGTGTAATGGCCGGGGATGGCTTCGTGGATGTTCAGGATCTGCAAGATCCAGTGGTTGTATTCGCGCAAGCTGCTTTCCGCCTGTTCCGGCGTTTCGCCATCGAGCGGCGTCACGTTGTAATAAGTGCGGTCCTGCGGGCGGTACGGACCTGGCGCCTCGATGCTGGCGCCGGCCACGCCGCGCTGGTAAGCGGGCGTTTCACGAACGACCAAGGGCTTTTTCGGGTCCATCGTCAGCAGGTTGTGGCTGGTGACCCATGCCTGCAGTTCGGGAATCTGGCGGCGGATTTCCGGCACGAAGTCGGCGGCCGCCACGTGGTTGCTGGACAGCTTGTCGATCACCATGCCGATCTTCGCCGTGCGGTCCGCCGGCTTGGCCGTGGCGCCCATGGTTTTCACCCACAGCTCGTCGGACAGGCTATCCATGTGCTCGAGCAGCTTTTCGCGCGCGGCCAGGGCTTTCTGGTACATCTGCTCGGCGCTCACGCTGGCCTGGATATCGTAGGCGAATTTCTGTTCATACAGCTCCTTGCCGATGCGGAAGGAGCGCGCGTTGCCGTTCTGCGCCAGCGCCGCATCTTGCTCCGTCAGCCAGGCCGCGTAGCCTTGCACGGCCGTGCGGGCCGCGGCGATGCGCGCGTTGTACAGCTGTTTTTCCGTTGGCGTCAGGATGGAGCCCTGCGCCGTCTTGTTCAGGTCGTCAAGCACGCTGAGCACGCCGGCGCTTTGGGCGATGGCCAGTTGTGTGTGTTCGCGCGTGGGGTTGACGATGCTGGCGCGCGCGGCCGCATAGTATTGCGGTACGGTGGCGATGCGCTTGAGCAAGGTGCGCAGGCGTTGCGGCTGGGCCGCGTATTCCGTGTTCAGGATGAAGTCGATGGAACCGGCCACGTTGTACTGGGCGGGATTCCATTCGAATTCGCGGAAGGTGGTCAGATACCAGCGGTCCGATTGCAGTTTATTCGTCAGCAAGGCCAGGTCGGTACGTTGCTTGTCCGACATTTTGCCGGCATTCAGCTTGCCGAACTTGCCCAGCCACTCTTCGATGAAGGCCAGTTGCTTCTGGCGGCTGGCCGCGTCGGGAATGCTCAGGTTGGCGGCGCCATCGTACTTGCCGACGGAAATTGCGCTTTCCGGGTCCAGGCGCCACAGGGCCGTGAGGAACTGGCCGCTGAGGTTATTCATGGAACGGTCGCTGCTGTTCTCGCTGGCGACGGCCGCGACCGTGGCTGCCGTGGCAGCCGTGACGACGGCCGCTTTCTTGCCGACGGTTTTCTTCTTGCTGCTGCTGGTGCTGGCCTTGCCGTTTTTCTGCGGCTTCTTGGCGGCGCTGGCCGGTGTCAGGGTAAACGCCATCATCAATGCGGCGAGCGCAACTTTATTTTTTATCAGCATAGTTTATCTCTTGAATATTTTGTCGTTTGTCCTCATCAGAAAATAATAAACTGATAATATAAGTAACAAACAACTATTGAAAGGTTGGCCTTGCTTGCCTGGGCGGCCCAAAGATTAGCATTAATTGCCGCCGCTGCGCAGTTTTTTGCGCCGGGAGCGCGCGGCGCTAGACGACGATGGCGTTGCCGTGCAGCAGTTCCTGCTGACGCGCATTGATGGCCGCCACGGCATCCTTGCCGCGCGCCATGCCGGTGGCGTGGATTTCCGTTTCCTGCGTGTAGCGCTGGCTGACGCGCACCGTGTAGGACTGGAACAGCCAGCTCCAGAAGTTCGTTTCATAGACGGCTTCATCCATGTCGCGCCATTTCACGCCCGTGAGTTTCTTTTTCCACGGCAAGATACCGGAGGCCAGCCACACGCCCGCCTCATCGAGGTACAGCTGGTAGCTGCGTATCGTCAGCAGGCGGTAGCCAACGATCAGGGCCGAGCCGATCAGCACGACGAAGGCGGCGCGCGCGTTGTACTTGAAGGCCAGCGGCAGGGCGGCAAAAAACAGCAGCACGGCAATGAGGAAAGTGCTGACGTAGGCGGTCCAGGATTTGCCGCACAAAAAAGTGGCGCGCTGGCCGGCGCTGGTGGCGATATAGTCGGTCATGGGGCAGGAAAGAAAAACGGAAAAACGATCATCGCATGGAACGCGGCTTCGCCGTTCATTTTTTCAACCCCTCTTGGAGCATGCCCAGCATGTCATGGGCCGACATGCGCGCGGCGGCGTCGCTGCCTTCCAGCAGGCTGTCGGCCAGGTCGCGCTTGTGCTGATGCAATTCGACGATGCCTTCCTCGATCGTGTGCTTGGCCACCAGCCGGTAAATGGTGACGGGACGCAATTGCCCCATGCGGTGGGCGCGGTCCGAAGCCTGGTCTTCCACGGCCGGGTTCCACCACGGGTCCATGTGGATCACGTAATCGGCGGCCGTCAAATTGATGCCCATGCCGCCCGCTTTCAGGCTGATCAGGAAAACGTCGCCCTCACCCGCCTGGAAGGCATCGACGCGGCGCTTGCGCTCCTGCATCGGCGTGCTGCCGTCGAGATACTGGTAACTGACGCCATGCTGCTCCAGGTGCTGGCGAATGAGGGTCAGATGGTCGACGAACTGGCTGAAGACGAGCACCTTGTGGCGGTTTTCCAGCAAGCCCGACAGCAACTGGGCGAACGCGGCCAGCTTGCTGCTGGCCAGACCCAGCTCGGGCGCCACCAGTTGCGGATTGCAGCAGGCGCGGCGCAGCTTCATGATTTCCGCCAGGATCTGGATGGCCTTCTTGGATGCCGGCCCTTCCACCATGGCCAGCTTTTCCAGCGCTTCGCGGCGCAAGGATTCGTACAGGGCCGTTTCCTGCGGTGACAATTCCACCTCCAGCACGATTTCCGTGCGCGACGGCAATTCCGACAGCACTTGCGTCTTCGTGCGGCGCAGGATGAAGGGCGCGATCAGGCGGCGCAGCCGCAGGCGCGCGCCGGCCGCCGCCCGTTTATCCTGATCTTTCTCAATGGGACCGGCGAAGCGCAAATTAAACTGGTCCAGGGTCCCCAGCAAGCCGGGATTGATGAAGCGGAACAGGTTCCACAGTTCGCCCAAATGATTTTCCAGCGGCGTGCCGCTGGCCACCATGCGGAAGTCGCCCTGCAGGGCCATCACGGCTTGCGAGCGCTTGGTGGCGCCATTCTTGATCGCTTGCGCTTCGTCGAGCACGATCGTATGCCAGCGCACGCCGGCAAACAGCGCCGCTTCCTGCTGCAGCAAGCCGTAGCTGGCCACCACCACGTCGAAGGGCCGCAGGGTGTCGAGCATGTCGGCCCGGTCACCGCTGCCGAACAGTTTGATGTTCAAGGTGGGCGCGAAGCGCTGCGCTTCACTGATCCAGTTCATGCACACGGACGTGGGGGCGACGACGAGGGTGGGGCCGTTGGGCGCGCGCGCCAGGATCAGGGCCAGCGCCTGCAAAGTTTTACCTAAGCCCATGTCGTCGGCCAGGCAGGCGCCCACGCCCCAGTGCGCCAGGCGCGCCAGCCATTCGTAGCCGGCCAGCTGGTAGTCGCGCAAGTCCGCCTGCAAGGTGCTGGGCAGCTGCGGCTGATAGTCATCGAGGGCGCGCAGGCGCAGCAAGTGTTCGCGCCACAATTTGTCGGCCTTCACGCCGCCCGCATCGTTGGCCAGCTCTTCCAGCGCGAAGGCGGCCAGTGGGTGGATGTGCACGCCATCGGCATGCGCTTCGCCATACGCGGCCAGCTCGGACAGCCGACGGTGCAATTCGTCGCTGAGCGCCAGGAACTGGTTGTCGCCCAACGCCACGAAGCGGCTTTTATTGTTCTGCATCAAATCGAGCAGGGCGCGCAAATCCATCACCTTGTCTTCGTCGATCTGCACTTCGCCGCTGGCGGCAAACCAGTCTTTTTCGCTCTTGATGTTCAGGCGCATCTGGCCGCTGTCGATGCGTTTCGACACGCGCATGGTTTCGCCTTCCGGCCACGCCAATACCATGCCGGCGGGATCGAGCGCCTGCAGCTCCACCAGCAATTGCAAGCCCAGCGCAGGCTGGCCCAGCAGCCACTCGCCATGCTCTTCTTCCGCCTCTTCCAGCACCAGACATTTCCCGATGAGCTGACGCTGCGCTTCGCGTTCCGCATTCAGGTCGCGCCGCGCCTGCACGGCCCGGCCCGCCACGTCGGCAAACACGCTTTCGGCGCCGCTGCCGGGCGCGTAATAGGCGCCGTTGTCGAGCAGCGGGCGGACCAAGATCTGCATTTTCAGGCCTTGCTGGTAGGGCAGCAGGTGCACGTGCAGGCGGTGGTCGGCCGTGATCGCTTCCGCGTCGCCGGCGCCGCCGCCAATATCGGACTGCACCGTGACCATGGACGAGATGGCGCCGATGGCCTGCATCACCTGTTTTTCCGCATGCAGGGGCACGGACAGGCCCAGGCCCACGATGGCGCCGATGCGCCGGTGCTCATCGAGGATATGTACCACGCGCAAGCGCGTCGGCGTCTCGCGCTGCACCACGACATTGCTGCCGTTGTCGGGCAGGGGCGGCTGCATGCCCAGCCACAGCTGCCCCTCGTGGGATTTGATCAGGAGTTCCGGCGCGCCGGCGATCAGTTCCACTCTTGTGTCGGGGTGATCGAGCCAGAAGACGAGCGGGTGGCCCACCAGCAAGATGGCAGCCTTGTCCAGCTCGACTTCATAGCGCGGTGCCGACGAATAGTATTGTTTAAAAGGCGCGATGCTGCCCGCCGCGCGCGCGTCCTGCGGCGTGAGGAAATCGATGTCGCCCGCCTCTTCGGCCAGGCGTTTCAAGCCCATGGCGCGGCCTTTGCTCCAGCCGCCGCGCGCATCGCGTTTCTGCTCGCGCACTTCCACGGCCGTGAGGCCGAAGCGCGGGTCGAATGCCACCAGCCAGACGAGGCGCGAGACGCCGCCCAGCGCTTCGGCGGGCGCGTTCTGCTGCAGGTTGATCAGCGCGCTCAACTGGCGCTGCCACGCTTCCTGGCGCTCGAACCACGGCGCCATGTCCGTCAAGCCATGTTGCGCCCGTTTTGCCGTGGCATAACGCTCCTGCTGCGGCTCGCCCATCAAGCCCAGCAAGCCGGCCGCCTGCGCGGCGATCAGGTCGTAGCCGGCCGCGTCCGCCTGCTGCACCAGCGACCGCAGCTGGTCCTTGCGTTCGCTCAATTGCGGTAGCGCCAGCCAGTAGTACAGCAAGCCCTGGAACAGTTGCGCCTGCAGTGCCGTTTCCCAGCTGCGCGTGGGGATGCTTTCCGCCAACTGCACGCCGGCGCGCACCAGGCGCAAGGTATTGAGTTGCTGGTAGACGATGCTGTCGTGGTTGGGCTGTGCGTGCAGGGCGATATCGAGATAGGTTTCCGCGCTTTTCAGCAGCTTGGCGTCGTTGCCGCGCAGCAGTGCAAGTACATACAGGTGGCCGCCGATGCCCGTAAAGCACAGCTTGCGCTTGCCTGCTTCCTTGCGCAGCCCTTTCAGGGCCGTCTCGAAGCCTGCCACGGCCTGCGCATGTTCGCCGCGCAACAGGGCAATGCTGCTGTCGACAAACAGCGCTTGCGGCCCCTGCTGGCCCGCCAGGTAACGGGCGGCCGCGTCGAGTTCGCCGCATAGCAGGGCGTCTTCGGCCAGGGCCAGCGGCAGGGCGGCGCCGATATGGTCGCCTGCGGCCGCCTGGCGCGCATGGTGGGCGCGCGCGTACGTGCGGATGGCGTGCGCCGTGCCTGGTTCACGCGGGGCGTTGCCCAGCAGCACGGCGAGGATGTCATCTTGCAGTTGCGGCATGACGAAAGACAACATTTCCGGCTCGAATGGCCGGCCGAAAATCTCGATCAGCGGATGCAGCTGCTGCGCTTCATAGCACGCCATGCAGGCGGCGAGAATGGCGGCCACGTGGCGCACCTCGTCATTGCGCAACAGGGCGATGCGCAGGCGCGCCACGCCTTGCCGGTAGCTGCGCAATTCCACATAGCCATCCCAGTTGCGGCGCACGGGGTTGATCAGCTCGATAGCCTGGCACAGGTCGCGAAACACCAGGTGCTCGATGGCCGCGCGCATGGCAGGCCAGCGCAGCCTCGCTTCGCAGGCAAAACCGCGCCCCACCACCTCGCTGGCCAGCGCCAGACGCGTCAGCCGCTGCAGCATATTGGTCACCACCAGCAGGGAAAACGGCGTGCCATCCGGCTCGACGACATTGGCGCGCTGCAAGTGTTCATACACGGCATGCTTGCCCACCGGTTCGCCTGTGATGGCCAGCAGGGCCAGGATCATCTGTTCATGCTGCTCCAGGGCGGCGAATTCGTCCAGCAGATGTTGTTCTACATGTTGCTCGTTCATGCGGGCAAATTGGCGATATGCACGGGCGGCTCGCCGGCCGCCACGGGCAGGCCGAACACGCGCTGGTAGAAATACAGTTCAGCGTCCAGCGTGCGCACGATGTTTTCCGCCTTGCGGAAGCCGTGGCCCTCGCCTTCGAGCGGCACGTACGCGACGGGCACGCCGCGCGCCTGCAGGGCGTCGACCATCAGCTGCGATTGCTGCGGCGGCACGACCTTGTCATCGAGGCCCTGGAAGAAGATCATCGGGCGCGACAGTTTATCCGTGTGGTGGATGGGCGAGCGCTCAAGGTACAGGGCCTCGGCTTGCGGCTGCGACGCGATCAGGTAATCCGTGTAGCGCGATTCGAACTTGTGCGAATCGTTGTCCAGGCCCTTCAGGTCGGAGACGCCATAGTAACTGGCGCCCGCCTTGAAGACGTCGTGGAACGTCAATGCGCACAAGGTCGTCAGGCCCCCCGCGCTGCCGCCGCGGATGATCAGGCGTTCCGGGTCGGCCAGGCCGTTGGCGGCCAGGTAGCGCGCGCCGGCGATGCAGTCTTCCACGTCGACGATGCCCCATTGCCCGCGCAGCGCGTCGCGGTATTCGCGGCCGAAGCCGCTGCTGCCGCCATAGTTGACGTCGAGCACGCCGATGCCGCGGCTGGTCCAGTACTGCGTCGCCAGCTTTAATGTATTGCTGGCCATGCTGGTGGGTCCGCCGTGACTGATGACAATGACGGGCGGCAAGGTTCCTGCCAGCGCCTGCACGTCAGTGTTGTGCGGCGCATAGAAGAAGGCGTGCGCCGTGCGGCCATTGCTGCTGGCAAAACTCAGGCTGCGCGGCACGGACAGATAAGCGAGCGCAGGCAGGGCCGTGATCGACTGCGCCAGCACTTCCAGCTCGTGGTTAGACAAATCGATGCGCGCCAGTTCCAGCGCAATGGTGGGGCTGCCGCCCAGCAGCGCGACGAAGCCGGGGCCCACGCGCAGTTCGCGGATTTCCTGGTACGGATGCGGAATCGGTTCGAGCTTGGCCGCCGCCACGTTCAATTGCGCCAGGTAGCTGACGCCGGCCTGGATATACGTGCAGACGATCTCGTCGTCGGAAAGGAAGCCGTACATGCTGCCGCCAAAGGTCCAGTGCGGCGTGGCAAATTCCGCTTCCATCGGGCACAGGGCTTCGATGTCGGCGCCATGCAGGCGGTACAGATTCCACCAGCCGCTGCTGTCGGAGACGAAATGCAGCAAGCCGTTCGGCGACCATTCCGGCTGGCAAATCGACTCGCGCGCGCCGCCGGCGATCAGGCGTGGCGAACCGAGGCTGCCGTCCGCGTGCACGTCGGCCAGCCACAATTCCGTGCCTTGCCACGGCAGGCGCGGGTGATCCCAGCTGATCCAGGCCAGCTGGCTGCCGTCCGGCGACAGGCGCGGCGCCGCATAGAAATCGTGACCGCGTGCCAGCACCGTTTCGCGTCCGTCGAAGCCGACGGCGGCCAGGCAGTTTTCCGGCTGTGCATGGCCTGCTTCCGGATGCTGCTCGCGCACGGCGATCAGGCGGGAACGGGCCGCGTCGACAACGAAATCCGCGTGGCGCGTATTGCCGCCCGTGGTGAACGCTTCGGGCATGGCGTCGCCGGCCACACGGTACAGGCAGTTGTCGGCGAAATGCGAGAAATATACGCTATCGCCGGCCACGGCATATGCGCCGCCGCCGTATTCATGCACGCGGGTGCGCACATTGAACGGCGCCGGCGTCAGTTCATCGACACGCGCGCCGCGCTGGCGCAGCAGGGTGTTGCGGCCCGCTTCGCTGGCGCGTCCGGCCAGCCAGAATACATCGGCGCCATCCGCACCGCCCAGGGCCAGCTGCGTCAGCGGCGAGGCGCCGGCGGCGACGATGGCCGCGCTGATCGGCGATGGCCAGATGCCATAAGGGGTGCTGGATGCGGTCGAGGTCATGCGGGCTCCGTGTAGTGAGGGGATCAAGGGTCGCCAGGCAGGGTCAGGGCGCGCGGCGGCGTGCATCATCATAATGGAAGGGCTGGCACAACGAAAGTCATCGGTGTGCGTGGCAAATGCTGCAAAGCGGCACCGGAATCAATGATTTGGCGGCGATTGGATGCGATAATACCGCTTCTTCAAGCTCGATTGCCTGCCATGCCACAATTTGCTCCGCTCCAGAATGATACTTTCCTGCGCGCCCTGCTGCGCCAGCCGACCGAGCACACGCCTGTCTGGCTGATGCGCCAGGCGGGCCGCTACCTGCCCGAATACCGCGCCACGCGCGAGCGGGCCGGCTCCTTCCTGGGCCTGGCAAAGAATCCCGATTACGCGACCGAAGTGACCTTGCAGCCCCTGGAGCGCTTCCCGCTCGATGCGGCCATCCTGTTTTCCGACATCCTGACGGTGCCCGACGCCATGGGCCTGGGCCTGTATTTCGCCGATGGCGAAGGGCCGAAGTTCGAGCGTCCGCTGCGCACGGAGCAGGACGTGAAGGCATTGCAGGTGCCGGATCTGGAGTCGCTCGACTATGTTTTCAAGGCCGTCACGCAAATCCGCACGGAACTCAATGGCCGCGTGCCGCTGATCGGTTTTTCCGGCAGCCCGTGGACCCTGGCGTGCTACATGGTGGAAGGCGGCGGCTCGAAAGAGTTCCATACCATCAAGAAGATGCTGTACAACCGCCCGGACCTGATGCACCACATTCTGGCGATTAACGCCACCTCCGTGGCGCAGTACCTGAATGCGCAAATCGATGCCGGCGCGCAAGCCGTGATGATTTTCGACTCGTGGGGTGGTGCGCTGGCCGATGGCGCCTACCAGGAATTCTCGCTGGCCTACATGCAGCAAGTGGTGGCGCAATTGAAACGCGACAAGGATGGCGTCAAGATTCCCGCCATCGTGTTTACCAAGGGCGGCGGCCAGTGGATCGAGCAGATCGCCGACATCGGCGCCGATGCCGTGGGCCTGGACTGGACCGTCAACCTGACGCGCGCGCGCCAGCTGGTCGGCCATAAAGTGGGCTTGCAGGGCAACCTCGACCCGGCCATCCTGTTCGCCAGCCCGGATCAGATCCGCGCCGAAGTGGCGAAAGTGCTCAACGCCTTTGGCGCGCCATCGGCTGGCACGGGCCATGTATTCAACCTGGGCCATGGCATTTCCCAGTTCACGCCGCCCGAATCCGTGGAAGCCATGGTGGAAGCCGTGCACAGCATGAGCCGCGCCATGCGCAGCGGCCAGTAAGTATCCGTTTTCCCCTGGCGCAGGGGCGGAAAAGGCAGGCTTTCCAGCGGAAGCCTGCCTTTTTCTTTGCTTCGCCCTAGCAAGAAATACCGACTTATGCACAATTTTTTTTGCTGCGGAAATAAGAGGCAGCGTCAAAGCCATGCCCGGAGAGGCTCTGCAAGTGCTTGATTATTAAGACTTAAAAAATGCATTGTCCGACGGACTTTGTTGCTATTGATAAGGTTATTCTTTCGTTCGCCTGCCTTATTCCTTCATTGTCCACAAAGTTATCAACAGATTCTGTGGATAAAATTGAAAAGTATTTTGTTAACCGATACTTAGCGTCGATGTTCAGGTTTCACCTGAAGTGCATGTTGCAGTGCATGATAATTGAACAATGTTTCGCCGCCCGGCAGCAAAAAACGAACGCTTGCCCGGCAATTGTCAACTTTGCCGCATGCCGCCGCTGTTTTTCCCGCTCGGGCGCCGAAAAACGCCGCTGATTTCTGTATAAATACATTACAAATGGTTCAGTTATGCACAGCGGCGGAAATGCCCCCCGGATTTCCAGCCTCCCGGGCATCAATTTTTAAGCCATTGATTTTAAATGCTTAATTTTTCTTGCGTGCCGCTCTTGACGGCGATCGAAATTTTCTATCCACATTTTTCTGAAAGTTAATTTTGCTTTGTCCACAAAGTTATCCACAGAATTTTCTTCAGGCACGATGACACGCTGTCGCGCCTGCCGTTAGGTGTTTGATGGGTGAAACAAGTATCATGGCCCGCTGGCTTGATGCCGGACATCCCGCGCGCCATCGATCCTGCGGCGCGCTTTTTTATTCAGATAGGCCCACCTTCCATGTCGCAGTGCATTTTGACGTCGTGCATCCTGAAAATCGCGCTCGACACGCCCTTGAACGCCCTGTTCGATTACCGCTGGAACGCGGCGATGGATGCGGACGTCGCCGCGCCGTTGCCGCAAGTGGGGCAGCTGGCGCTGGTACCGTTCGGCCGGCGCGAAGTGATGGGACTGATCGTCGGCATCTCAAGCAGCACCGACGTGCCCGCCGCGAAACTGAAGGACGTGCTGGCCGTGCGCAGCCAGCTGGCGCCCTTGTCGGAGCAGTGGCTGGCGCTGGCCGCCTTTGCCGCCGATTACTACCAGCGCCCGCTGGGCGAGGTGGCGCTGCCGGGTTTGCCGAAGAATCTGCGCGTGCTGACCACCGTGGCGCTCGACCGCGCCATCAAGAAGCTGGCCAAGCTGGCCGATGCCCACGATGGCACGCCGCTGAACATGCCGGCACTGAATACCGCCCAGCAGGAAGCGGCGGACGCCATCGGCGGCGCCCGCGGTTTCAAGCCGACCCTGCTGTACGGCGTGACGGGCAGCGGCAAGACGGAAGTGTATCTGCAAGCGTGCGCCCAGGTGCTGGCGCGCGAGGACGATGCGCAAATCCTGATCCTGGTGCCGGAAATTAACCTGACACCCCAGCTGGAAGGCAATATCCGTGCGCGCTTTCCCGGCGTCATGCTGGCGACCCTGCACAGCAGCCTGTCCGAAGGCGAGCGCATGCTGCACTGGCTGGCCGCCCACCAGGGCCAGGCGCGCATCGTGCTCGGCA
This sequence comes from Janthinobacterium sp. BJB401, assembly GCF_013372745.1. NCBI lineage: Bacteria > Pseudomonadati > Pseudomonadota > Betaproteobacteria > Burkholderiales > Oxalobacteraceae > Janthinobacterium > Janthinobacterium sp. BJB401. The sequence goes on from NZ_JABXFH010000013.1 coordinate 91,181, forward strand.
CGCGGCTGGCCATCCTGGCGTCGTTGCCCAAGCTCAAGCTCATCGTCATCGACGAGGAGCACGACCCATCCTACAAGCAGCAGGAAGGCTTGCGTTATTCCGCGCGCGACCTGGCCGTGTGGCGCGCCTGGCAATTGCAAATTCCCATCGTGCTCGGTTCGGCCACGCCCTCGCTGGAAAGTTGGCACCACGCGCAGACGGGGCGCTACCGCAAGCTGGAATTGCGCGAGCGGGCGGTGAAAAATGCCGTCTTGCCACGCGTCAAGATCCTCGACATGGAGCGCGACAAGCCGAAAGACGGCCTGACATCGCACTTGGTGGCGGCATTAAAACTGCGCATGGAGCGCGGGGAGCAGTCGTTGCTGTTTCTGAACCGGCGCGGTTATTCCCCCGTCATCTGTTGCGAATCGTGCGGCTGGATCAGCAATTGCACGCGTTGCACCTCGTTCATGGTGCTGCACAAGCCCGAACACCGCTTGCGCTGCCACCATTGCAGCCTGGAATTGCGCATTCCCCGCCATTGTCCCACCTGCGGCAACGTCGACCTGCAGCCGCTGGGACGCGGCACGCAGAGGGTGGAAGAGGGCTTGCAGCAATTGTTTCCCGAGGCGCGCATCTTGCGCATCGATGCCGATTCCACGCGCAAGAAGGGCAGCGCGCAGGAAGCGTTCGACACCGTGCACCGGGGCGAAGTGGATATTCTGATCGGCACGCAGATGGTGGCCAAGGGCCACGATTTCAAAAAGCTGACCCTGGTCGGCATTTTGAATCCGGATACGGCCCTGTTTTCCCAAGACTACCGGGCCAGCGAACGCCTGTTCGCGCAGCTGATGCAGGTGGCCGGCCGCGCCGGGCGGGCCGCGCAGACGGAAGGGGGCAGCGTCAGCGAAGTGCTGATCCAGACGCGCTATGCGCGCCATCCGCTGTACGACGCCGTCGTCAACCACGATTACGACCACTTCGCCACCACCTTGCTGGAAGAGCGCGCGCAGGCGGCGCTGCCGCCCTACCTGTTCCAGGCCCTGCTGCGCGCCGAGGCGCCCGAGCTGGCGACCGCTATCGAGTTCCTGCAGGCAGCCAAGGAATGCATGGCACACCCGCAAGTGACCATCAATGACCCGATTCCCATGAGCATGACGCGCGTCTACAACGTGGACCGCGCCCAGTTGCTGCTGGAATCGCCCTCGCGGCCGGCCCTGCAGGCGTTTTTAAAAGAATGGCTGGCGGAACTGCGCGCCATGAAGTCGCGCGTGAAATGGTCGCTGGAAGTCGACCCGCTGGATATTTAAATCAAATCAGGTAGTCGCGCGCCGACTTGACGATCTGCTCGGACAGCAGCTTGGTAAACGGCGTGTCCAGGGTCCATGCATGCCAGCTCAGCGGCACGTCCAGGGTGCTGCCCGGCATCAGATCCACGAGACGGTCAGTTGCCAGCGCCTGCGCGGCCAGGCGCTGCGGCATCAGGCCATAGGCCAGGCCATCCTGGACGCAGCCGCGGCGCGCCGCTTCCACCGGTAAAGTATGGTGCGGAAACGGTTCGCGCAGGTTCAATTGTTCAGCGAGGAAACGCGCCAGCAAGCCGTGCTGGCCCACGACGGCCGGCGCCAGTTGCACCGCCTCGGCAATAAAACCATCGCCGAACCAGTGGCCGGCAAACACGGGTGTTGCCACGCACACATAGCGCAAGGTGCCCAGCGGCGTGACGCTGGTGGCGGCCGCCGCGTCGATCGCTGTGCCGGACTCGGCTGCCACGCAGCCAAACACGGAGCCGTCGCGCACCATTTGCAAGGCGCTGTCGCTGTCGGCCAGGCGCACATCGAGCTGGCAGCGCGGCGGCGCCAGCAGGGCGGACAAGGTGTCGGGGAACCACGTGGCCAGGCTGTCGGCGTCGATGGCGATGGCGATTTCCGGCATGCTGACGCTGTTGCCCAGGTCGATGTCGAGCGACGCTTCCATCAGCTTGACGTTGCGATGATGCACGATCAGGCGCTGGCCCAGGCCCGTCGGCACGGCTGGTTGGCCACGGATGATCAGCAATCGCCCGCTGGCGTCTTCCAGCGCCTTGATGCGCTGCGAGACGGCCGACTGGGTGATGCCCAGCGCCAGGGCAGCCTTGTCGAAACTGCCATGGCTGGCGACGGCGTCCAGCACGGCCAGCGCGCGATAATCGAGTGATCCCATTAGCTCAGCTTATAAATTTTGAAAATGATTAGTTATACTAATGCATATATTGCTGCAAAGTAAAACCTTATTTTCGGCAAACGGGTAGTATCGAACGCTGTGAGCAACCTCGGTGGGATGGATAGCACGATGAAAACACTACAAGTGGATGTGGCCGTGATCGGCAGCGGCACGGCCGGCATGACGGCGCACAAGGCGGCGCGCATGCAGGGCAAGCGCGTGCTGATGATCGAAAGCGGACCGTACGGCACGACCTGCGCCAGGGTGGGCTGCATGCCCAGCAAACTCTTGATCGCGGCGGCCGAGGCGGCCCATGCCGTGGCTGCCGCGCCCGGTTTTGGCGTGCATCCGGGCCCCGTGCGCATCGATGGCCGGCAAGTGATGGCCAGGGTGCGCAGTGAGCGCGACCGTTTTGTCGGCTTCGTGCTCGACGGCGTCAACGCCATCCCCGAGGAAGAAAAACTGCGCGGCCATGCGCGTTTTATTTCCCCCGGAACATTGCAGGTGGATGAGCACACGCTGGTGGAAGCGGCCAGTGTGGTGATCGCCACCGGTTCCACGCCCATCGTGCCGCCCGAGTGGCAAGCGGCCGGTGAGCGTGTCATCACCAGCGACGCCGTGTTCGAATGGACGGATTTGCCCAGCTCGGTGGCCGTGGTCGGCAGCGGCGTCATCGGCCTGGAACTGGGCCAGGCGCTGGCGCGGCTGGGCGTGCGCGTGACCCTGTTTGCGCGCGGTAATAAAGTCGCCCAGCTGACGGACCCGCTGGTGCTGCGCGAGGCGGATGCCGTGCTGGCGCGCGAACTCGATATCCGTTTCATGACCAAGGTCGCGCACATGGAAAAAACGCCTGACGGCAACGGTATCCTGCTGACCAGCAGCGATGGCGCCGGCGTGGAAAAAACCGAGCAGTTCGAGTATGTGCTGGCCGCCATCGGCCGCGCGCCAAACGTGGACAAGATCGGCCTGGAAACGGCGCAAATCGAGCTCGACCGCCACGGCATTCCCCGGCATGACCCGCACACCATGCAGTGCGGCAAAAGCGCCATCTTCATCGCCGGCGACGCCGACAACGAACTGCCGCTGTTGCCCGAGGCGGCCGACGAGGGCCGCATCGCCGGGGAGAACGCGGCGCGCTTTCCTGACGTCAAACCTGGCTTGCGCCGCACGCCGTTGGCGATTGCCTTCACGGAACCGCAGATCGCCACCGTGGGCGCCACGTACCAGCAATTGTGCGTGAGCCACGCGGGCCGTTTCGCCGTCGGTGCCGTGTCGTTCGGTAACCAGGGCCGCAGCCGCGTGATGCTGCAAAACCAGGGCTTGCTGCGCGTGTATGCGGAATTCGGCAGCAAGCGTTTTCTCGGCGCCGAGCTGATCGGCCCGCGGGCGGAGCACCTGGGCCATTTGCTGGCCTGGGCATGCCAGGCGCAGCTGACGGTGCCGGCCATGCTCGATATGCCGTTTTACCACCCCGTCATCGAGGAAGGCGTGCGCACGGCCTTGCGCGAGCTGGCGCTGCACCTTGAAAAAGACCCGGAACACGCGCCCGGCTGCGCCGACTGCACACCGGGACCTTGAAGGCAACTTTATGATTTACATAATTTTGTAGACAAGCTCACATGATTGCGCGATCATCGCTGCCACATTGAAATATTGATTAAAAGCAAAAAACATTTCAATTGGTATATGCCGCCCATGCCGTAATGGTAAAAAGGGTAGCGGCTGGCGATGACACGGAGACGATGTGAAAATTCGGCGCATTTATGCGGGAGAACTCGCCCTGGGCGTGGCCCTGCCCTGGGACGTGCATGGCGAAACGGGCAGCTTGCTGGCCAGGCTGGGCCATGTCATCAGCAGCGAAAACCAGATCGCATTGCTGCTGGCGCGCGGCGTCATCGCCGATACCAGCGCCGACGTGCCGCGCACGGCCACGGAAGCGCCGTCGGCCCTGCGCATGCTGAACCTTGTCACGGCCGGCCTGGCCCTCGTCTTGCCGGCCATTGCCACCGGGCAGGCGGGCAGCCATGCATCCCTCGCGCCGCTGGCGCAGCTGGTGGAAGAGGCCGTTGCACTGGACGCCGATGTGGCGCTGGCCTGCATCCTGCACAACCAGGGCGCGGGCGACTTTGCCGTACGCCACAGCGTCGACACGGCCGTCATCACGGCCCTGCTGGCGCGTGCTCTGAAACTCGATGATGATGTTGTGCGCAGCGTGGTGCTGGCCGCGCTGAGCATGAATGTGGGCATGCTGGAACGCCATGCGGATTTCCAGCACAAGGCGGGGCCGCTGGACGCGCAGGAACGGGCCTATTTGCGCGCCCATCCGCAAGCCGGTGTCGACCTGCTGCGCGCGGCGGGCGTGACGGACGCCGTCTGGCTGCAGGCCGTGCTGCAGCACCATGAAAATATCGATGGCAGCGGCTATCCGCTGGGCACGCAAGGCGAGGCGATCGGCATCGGCGCCCGCCTGATCATGCTGGCCGACCGCTATTGTGCGCGCGTCTCGAAGCGCAGCTACCGCCAGCCCTTGCTGCCGAACGTGGCCCTGCGCGAAATGCTGATGGCCGACAAGGCTACCCTCGATGCGCCGCTGGCGTCGCTGCTGGTGCGCGAGCTGGGCATCTATCCGGTCGGCACCTTCGTCAAACTGCTGAATGGGGAAATCGGCGTCGTCACACGCAAGGGCTTGAACGCCACCACGCCGCACGTGCAGTCGCTGGTCGGCCCCCGCGGCGCGCGCCTGGACGTGCCGCTGCGGCGCGATACGCGCGTGGACTTGCACGCGATTCGCGAAGTGCTCAGCGCGGAGCAGGCGGGACTGCAGTTTCGCCCCGATCAGCTGTGGGGCCGCAGCGCCAGAGTTTGATTTAGTTCAGCAGACCCGCATCCAGCCGTCCTTCGAGCGCCAGTTCGCGCATGACGCGCACGGTATCGATATCGGACTCCTTGTAGGCGGAACGGCGGAAGTCGTCATACAGGGCGTTGGCCTCGTCGGTGGCCGCGTCGTGGCCGTCGTCGTACTGGAAGCGCACCCACAGGCTCGCTTCGTCGGGCATCTCGATGGTCATGATCAATGACGAGGCGCTGATGTCCTGTTGCGCCGGCACTTCGTAGCGCACCTGCAGTTGCGGCACCAGCACCACCCTGTCGTTGATGACCAGTTCGCCATAGCGCAGGCTGCGCGCGAAACCGGCATCGCTGCGCTCGCTGATCTGGCATTCATCGAGGTGCGGCACGAACAGCTTGGGCGACTCGGCACGCAAGACGAGGCCGCGCCAGACTTGCTCCAGGGTCAAGGTGTCGATCAGCGGGTTCAAGGGATCGTTGATTTCAATCAGGTGTTCAAATTTCATGGGACTGCCATTCGGTAAGTGGGCGCGCACGGGCGATATAGGCGGAATGGTACTCCAGGCGTGGCCGTGCCGCACGCATTGAATCGGCCGAGATGGCGGCATATGGCGATATATCAATGCCATTGCCTGTTTTTCAGGCATGGTCCGCCATGCAAATAGCCCACGCGACGCTGTTACAATGGGCTGCTGTTCCCTGCGGAAATACCCTGATGTCCAAAGCACCACAGTTCGGTCTGAATGCGCCCCAAAGCGAAGCGGTTACCTACCTCGACGGCCCTTGTCTGGTGCTGGCGGGCGCCGGCTCGGGCAAGACGCGCGTGATCACGCAAAAGATCGCCCATTTGATCGAAGACCGGGGCTATGACCCGCGCACCATCGCCGCGCTGACCTTCACCAACAAGGCGGCGCTGGAAATGCAGGAACGTATCGCCAAGCTGTTGAAACAGCCGCGCCAGGCAAAGCAGTTGACGGTGTCGACTTTCCACTCGCTGGGCGTGAAAATCCTGCGCCAGGAAGCCAATGGCGTGGGACTGAAGGACCGCTTTTCCATCATGGACAGTGACGACTGTTTTTCCCTCGTGCAAGATCTCGCCATTACCACCGATAAACAGGTCATTCGTGGCATCCAGAACGCCATGTCCCTGTGGAAAAATGGCCTGATCGACCCGGACATGGCCCTGGCGCAAGCCAAGGATGAAGATGAGGCGAACGCGGCGCGCATTTACCGCAGCTATGTGGCAACCTTGTCCGCCTACCAGGCCGTCGATTTCGACGATTTAATACGCCTGCCCGTGGAACTGTTCCGCAACAACGGCCCCGTGCGCGACAAGTGGCAGCGCCGCCTGCGCTATCTGCTCGTCGATGAATACCAGGATACGAACACCTGCCAGTACGAACTGGTGAAATTGATGGTGACGGGCATCGGCAAGAAGCCGATGTTTACGGCCGTGGGTGACGACGACCAGGCGATTTACGCGTGGCGCGGCGCCACGGTGGAAAACTTGAAAACCCTGGAAACGGACTTCCCCGATCTGCGCGTGATCAAGCTGGAGCAAAATTACCGCTCCACCATGCGCGTGCTGAACGCGGCCAATGCCGTCATCGGCAACAACCCGAAACTGTTTGAAAAGTCTCTGTGGTCCGAGCACGGCCTGGGCGAACCGATCAAGGTGCTGGGCATGCAGACGGACGAGCAGGAGGCGGAGCAGGTCGCCATCATGATTTCGGCCGACCATTTTGAACGCAAGAATAAATTTTCCGATTATGCGATTTTGTACCGGGGCAACCACCAGGCGCGCATCATCGAGCAGTGTTTACGCAAGGAACGCATCCCGTACACGATTTCGGGCGGCCAGAGTTTCTTCGACAAGGCCGAGATCAAGGACATCATCAGCTATCTGCGCCTGCTGGCGAATGAAGACGACGACCCGGCCTTCATCCGCGCCGTGACGACGCCGCGCCGTGGCGTGGGGCAATCGACCCTGGAGGTGCTGGGCGCATTTTCGGGGCAGTGGCAGTGCTCGCTGTTCCAGGCTGTGTTCAAAGGCGGCATCGAAGCCAAGCTGACGGACCGCCAGCTGGGGCCGCTGCGCGACTTCTGCAATTTCATCAACGACCTCGAATCGCGCGCCAGCCGTCCCGGTGCGGCCGGCAGCGGCGACAACGCGGCCGAAGTGCTGGACGACATGATGAAGGAAATCCACTACGAATCGTATCTGTACGATGCTTTCGAGGAACGCCAAGCGCAAAGCAAGTGGCAGAACGTGCTGGAATTCGTCAACTGGCTCAAGGAACGGGGCCGGGGCGGCAAGGACCGCGACGGCGAAGAAAAGAACGTGCTGGAATTGACGCAGATGGTGGCCCTGATGACCATGCTCGAGGGCAAGGACGAAGAGCAGGACGCCGTGCGCATGTCGACCCTGCACGCGTCGAAAGGCCTGGAGTTTCCGCACGTATTTCTGGTCGGCGTGGAAGAGGGGATTTTGCCGCACAAGGGCGACCCCGACGCGCCGGCCGAAACCATCGCCGCGCGCATCCAGGAAGAGCGGCGGCTGATGTACGTGGGCATCACGCGGGCCCAGCGCACCTTGCACATCACCTGGTGCAAGAAGCGCAAGCGGGCTGGCGAGCAAGTCCATTGCGACCCGTCGCGCTTCATCAAGGAAATGGAACTCGACGTGGGCGACGCCGTGCCGACGGAGGCGGAAGTGATTTCGCCGAAAGAGCGTCTGGCGCGCATGAAAGCCTTGCTGGCCGCGCCGAAGGGCTAAGCGGCGTTCACGCTTCCACGGCGCCGTCGGGCGTGGTTTTTGGCACGATGGCCAGCTGCATGCCCAGCGCATCGAGCATCTTCAAAATGGTTTCGAAGCGCGGTTTGCTGCCTTCGCGCAAGGCTTTATAAGCGCCTTCACGCGTGATGTCGGCCCGGGCCGCCACCTTGCCCATGCCGTAGGCGCGCACCACGTCGTTCATGGCGGACTGGAACAGTTCGGCATTGCCGGTGGCGACGATTTCGCTCATGTAGGCGGCCACGGCGGCCTTGCTGGTCAGATGTTGCGTTGGATCAAATTTGCTCAGGCCTAATGCTTCCAGGTCATCGAGGTCGAAGGTGTCGTGATGGATGTCTTGGTTCATTTCTTTCGTGCTCCTGTCGATGGGCTGGCTGCCGCTTTTTGCTTCCGGATGGCCGCCTGTTGGGCCTTCAATGTTTTCAGTATCGCTTGCGCGTGCTTGATGTCGCGCTGCTGGCTCGACTTGTCGCCACCGAGCAGCAGCAAGATCAGGGTGCCCAGGTTGGTCTCGTGAAAATACACGCGCCAGCCGGGTCCCGTCTGTAAAAAACGCAGCTCGCACACGCCTTCGCCCACAGGCCGCCAGTCGCCCTTTTTACCGTGCTGCAAATGCTTGATGCGCGCATCGATGGCGGCGGCCGCCACGTCGTGCAGCGAGTCTTCCCAGCGCCGGTATTCAGCCGTCTTGCGCGTGTCGATCAGGTCAGGCAAAGTGGATACGTCCATTGTAATCGTTTGTTCTCATTCGTCAAGCGGTTTGATTCAGCCATAAGGGAAGAATAGGCAGAAATCGCCGCCTGGCCGATGGGGAATGGACGAGGTTTGTGCTGGCTCACGCCGTGACGGCGGTAGAATGCCGCTTTCAGTCAGGAGTCACCGTGAGCACCATGGACAATGCAGAACAGATGGAAGTACGTTTCGTCGATATCGAGATCAAGCTGGCGCAGCAGGAAGACCTGGTCGAGTCGCTGAACCAGATGGTGTACCAGCAGGGCAAGCGCATCGACCAGCTCGAAGCGATGCTGCACAAGCTGGGCGAACACGTGCGCGACGGGGCGCAGCAGGCGAATGGCGGACTGGTCAACGAACGTCCGCCGCATTATTGAATCGGCATCGTGACGCGGGGCGCATGAAAACCGTTCATCACTGGCTGGCGCGCTACCATCGGTAGTTGCGGGTGACGCAAGTATGTCAGGCTGTTATTATTTCAGGCTGGCCCGCGACACAATCGCGGCTCTCTTGCGTTCCTTGAAAGTAGACATGACCCGTCCAACAATGCTCGTCATCGCCGCCAGCCTCATGCTGGCGCCAGCCGCCGCCGTTTTTGCCGCCACCGCGGCCGCAGCGCTGCCTGCTTCGAACCCGTTTGCGCAGGCCAGCAGCCTGCCTTTTAACTATCCACCGTTCGATAAGGTGCAGGACGCTGACTACGCGCCCGCCTTTACGGCAGGCATGGCCGCCAACTTGGCGGAAATCAATGCGATTGCGAACAACAAGAAACCAGCGACCTTCGACAACACCATCGTGGCCATGGAACGCTCGGGCCAGCTGCTGAGCCGCGTGCGCACCGTGTTTTCCGTGATGTCCGGCTCGAATACGAATGATACGATCCAGGGCCTGGAACGCGAACTGGCGCCGAAAATGGCGGCCCACAGCGACGCGATCATGCTCAACGACAAACTTTTCAAGCGCATCGACAGCCTGTACGCCAAGCGCGACAAGCTGGGCCTCGATGCCGAATCGAAACGTCTGCTGGAACGTTACCACACGGATTTTGTACGCGCGGGCGCCAAGCTGTCGGCGGCGGACAAGGAAAAGCTGCGCGCCTACAACGGCCAGCTGGCCGCCCTGTCGACCAAGTTCGCACAGAACGTGCTGAAGGAATTGAACGCGTCGGCCGTCGTTGTCGACACGCGCGAAGAACTGGACGGCCTGTCGCCGGCCGCCATCGAAGTGGCCGCCGGTTTGGCCAAGAAGCGCGGCCTGGACGGTAAATACGTGATTGCCCTCGTCAACACGACGGGCCAGGCGCCGCTGTCGCTGCTGACCAACCGCGCCGTGCGCGAACGCATCATGGCCGCTTCGCAAGCGCGCGGCAGCCGTGGCGGCGAGTTCGACAATACCCAGGAAGTGCTGGAGCTGGCGAAACTGCGCGCCGAACGCGCCGCGCTGATGGGCTACCCGAACTACGCGGCCTATTCGCTGGAAGACCAGACGGCACACGACACGACCGCCGTGAACGCCCTGCTGGGCGAATTGGCGAAACCGGCCGTCGTCAACGCCCGGCGTGAAGCGGACGATATCCAGAAGGTCATCGATGCGGGCAAGGGCGGCTTCAAGGTGGGCGCCGCCGACTGGGCCTTCTATAGCGACAAGGTGCGCGCCGAACGCTACAACTTCGACGAGACGCAACTCAAACCGTACTTTGAAATGCACAGCGTATTGACCAAGGGCGTGTTCTTTGCTGCCGGCAAGTTGTACGGCCTCACCTTCAAGCAGCGCACCGACTTGCCCGTCTACACGTCCGACATGCTGGTGTACGACGTTTTCAATGAAGACGGCACGCAACTGGCCATCTTTACGCTCGATCCTTACGCGCGCAGCAACAAGCGCGGCGGCGCCTGGGCGAATGCCTATGTGGGCCAGTCGAGCTTGCTGAACCGCAAGCCGGTGATTGCGAATAACCTCAACATTCCAAAGCCGGAAACGGGCCAGCCGACCCTGATGACGTTTGACGAAGTCAACACCATGTTCCACGAATTTGGCCATGCGCTGCACGGCATGTTTTCGAACGTGAAATATCCACGCTTCGCCGGCACCAGCGTGCCGCGCGACTTCGTCGAATACCCGTCGCAAGTCAATGAAATGTGGGCGCTGTGGCCGGAAGTGCTGCAAAACTACGCCAAGCACTACCAGACAGGCGCGGCTATTCCTGCCGAACTGCTGGCGAAAGTGACGGCGGCTGACAATTTCAACCAGGGCTATAAAACCACGGAATACCTGGCGTCGGCCCTGCTGGACCAGCGCTGGCACCAGCTGACCCCGGCGCAGATCCCGACCGACGTGCTGGCGTTTGAAAAAGCCGCCTTGACGGATGCCGGCGTCGATTTCGCCCCGGCGCCGCCGCGCTACCGCACCACGTACTTCTCGCACGCGTTCGCGGGCGGCTACTCGGCCGGCTACTACGCGTACTTGTGGTCGGAAAAGCTCGACGCGGACACGGTCGAGTGGTTCAAGGAAAACGGCGGCCTGACGCGCAAGAACGGCGACTGGTTCCGCACTAAACTGCTGTCGCGCGGCGGCAGCGCCGATGCGCTCGACATCTACCGCAACTTCCGTGGCCGCGATGCGAAGATCGAGCCGCTGCTGCAACGCCGTGGCCTGAACGGCAAGTAAATCGTCTGATTCCGGCGTCAAAGCCGGGTGCATGAAAAAGGCTGCCAAGCGATTGGCAGCCTTTTTTATTTGGCGATGTTGATTGTAGACCGTGGTAAACCGCGCAGTTGGCGTGATGCACCACAGGATCGCCCATGTTGGATGACGCCTGTGTGACAGACTGCTATGATCTGCCACTGGCCCGCGACGCGATCGCGGTTCTTCCCGCGCTTCCTGAAAGATGTCATGATCCGTCCACAACTGCTCGTCATCGCCGCCAGCGTCATGCTGGCCCACGCCGCCCCATCCGCCATGGCTGCCGCCACCGCAAAATCCGCGCCTGCCGCTGCCGTCAGCGCCCAGAACCCCCTGCTCAAAGTGAGTCCGCTGCCATTCCAGATGCCGCAGTTCGGCCTGATCAAGGATGAACACTATGCGCCCGCGTTTGCCGAAGGCATGAAACGCCAGTTGGCCGAAGTCAACGCGATTGCCAGCAACCGCCAGGCGCCCACGTTCGAGAACACCATCGTGGCCCTCGAGCGCACGGGGCAGTTGCTGCACCGCGTGCAAAGCATCTTCAGCAACATGACGTCGACCAACACGAACAGCGTGCTGGAAGCGGTGGAAGTGGACGTGTCGCCGAAACTGGCCGCGCATGGCGACGCGATCACCTTGAATCCAAAATTGTTTACCCGCATCGACACCCTGTACGCCAAGCGCGACAAGCTGGGCCTCGATGCGGAATCCTTGCGCCTGCTGGAACGTTATCACACGGATTTCGTGCGCGCCGGCGCCAAGCTGTCCGATGCGGACAAGGAAAAATTGAAAGCCTACAACGCCGAGCAGGCGGGCCTGGAAACGGCCTTCGCGCAAAACGTGCTGAAGGAAACGAATGCCAAGAGCATCGTCGTCGACACGCGTCTTGAGCTGGCCGGCATGACGGACAGCGATATCGACACGGCCGCTGCCGCCGCCAAGGAGCGCGGCCTGACGGGCAAGTTCCTCATCGCCTTGGTGAACACCAGCGGCCAGCCGCCATTGGCCGTATTGACGGATCGCAAGACGCGCCAGCGCCTGATGGATGCGTCGCTGAACCGGGGCAGCCAGGGCGGCGAGTTCGACAACCGCGCCATCGTGCTGAAACTGGCCAAACTGCGCGCCGAACGGGCCACCCTGCTCGGCTACGCCAATTACGCCGCGTATTCGCTGGAAGACCAGACGGCCAAGACCACCACGGCCGTCAATACCCTGCTGTCGGAGTTGGCGAAACCAGCCGTTGCCAACGCGCGCCGCGAAGCGGCCGACCTGCAGCAAGTGGTCGATGCGGAAAAAGGTGGTTTCCAGGTGGCAGCAGCCGACTGGGCCATCTACACCGACAAGTTGCGCAAGCAACGTTTCAATTTCGATGAAAACGAGCTGAAACCGTATCTGGAATTGAACAGCGTACTGAACAACGGCGTTTTCTTTGCCGCGAATAAACTGTATGGCATCAGTTTCAAGGAACGTAAAGATCTACCGGTGTACAACCCGGACGTGCGCGTCTACGACGTGCTCGACGCCAACGGCAAGCCGCTGGCCCTGTTCATCGCTGACTTCTATGCGCGTGGCAACAAGCATGGCGGTGCGTGGATGAATGAATACGTGTCGCAATCGTCACTGATGGGCACGCATCCCGTCGTCGCCAACCAATTGAACATTCCGAAGCCGCCCGCCGGCCAGCCGACCTTGCTGACGTTCGATGAAGTGACGACCATGTTCCACGAATTCGGCCATGCGCTGCACGGCATGTTCTCGAACGTGAAATACCCGCGCTTTGCCGGCACCAGCGTGCCGAGCGACTTCGTCGAGTATCCATCGCAAGTTAATGAAATGTGGGCCGTCTGGCCGGAAGTGCTGCAAAACTACGCCAAGCACTACCAGAGCGGCGCGGCCATGCCGCAGGAATTGCTCGACAAGGTGACGGCAGCGAAGAAATTCAACCAGGGTTTCATGACGACGGAATACCTGTCTGCGGCCCTACTGGACCAGCGCTGGCACCAGCTGGCGCCAAGCCAGATCCCGACCGACGTGCTGGCCTTTGAAGCGGCATCGTTGAAGGATGCAGGCGTCGATTACGCGCCCGTGCCGCCGCGCTACCGCACCAGCTACTTCTCGCACAGCTTCTCGGGCGGCTATTCGGCAGCTTATTACGCTTACCTGTGGTCGGAAAAGCTGGACGCGGAATCGGTTAACTGGTTCAAGGAAAACGGCGGCCTGACGCGCAAGAATGGCGACTGGTTCAGAGCTAAATTGCTGTCGCGCGGCGGCAGCGTCGATGCGCTGCAGCTGTTCCGTGACTTCCGTGGCCGCGATGCCACCGTGGAACCATTGCTGGAACGCCGTGGCTTGAACGCCAAGTAAAAGCCGTCCTCATCAGAAGCTTGCGTTGCGTTGACATGGCGCACGCAAGCTTTCCGTGCCGGCGGCGTAGAATTGAGTAAGATGTAAATAAGAAGGCAGTCGAAAGAGTATATGAGTCAGCAAGATTTGAATGGCATTACCCTGGAAGGTATCGTGACGCGCCTGCACGCCCACTACGGCTGGGACGGCCTGGCCAAGCACATCGATATCAATTGCTTCATCAGCGATCCCAGCATCAAGTCGAGCCTGAAGTTTTTGCGCAAGACCCCGTGGGCCAGAAGCAAGGTGGAACAATTGTTCCTGGACACGCAATTTACCGACTGACAGGAAAAAACATGGATAGCAAACTCAAGGAATCGTTGCAACAGCTGCAATCGACCATCGCATCTGGCGATCCTGTGGATGAAGAAACGCATGGTTTGCTGCAAAAGCTCAATGGCGATATTCAGCAACTGCTGGAAAAGCGCGCCGCGCAGGAGCAGGAAGAAGAGTCGATCACCTATGGCCTGGCCGAGCGCAGCCAGGAATTGTCGGCCAAGTTTGCCGTCAAGCATCCGAAACTGGAGCCGGCGTTGCGGGAATTGGGTGAGATTTTAGCTAATATGGGGATCTGATGTAACCCGGGGAAAAGCTGGGGTCAGACCCCGGAAGGGTCTGACCCCAAGGGCCTTTTTTCCTCAAGTGATTGAAAAATAAACGTTTTTTGTACTGAAATCCAACAGTAAAAAGCAGGCCGTCAGGTTGGAAATGGCCAATTCCGGTACAATCCGTACCCTATGAGCTCCCCTACCAATTTATTTGCGACCGTTCCCAAGCGGTCTGCCCGCGCTGCCGTGGCGCCTTTCCTGCCGATGTCGCGTGCCGAGATGGACGCGCTGGGCTGGGACCAGTGCGACGTCATCCTCGTCACGGGCGACGCCTACATCGACCATCCGAGTTTCGGCATGGCCCTCGTTGGCCGCCTGCTTGAAGCGCAGGGTTACCGCGTTGGCATCATCAGCCAGCCGGACTGGCTGTCGGCCGACGCCTTCCGCATCCTCGGCAAGCCGCGCCTGTACTACGGCATTACCGCCGGCAACATGGATTCCATGGTCAACCAGTACACGGCCGACCGCAAGATCCGCTCCGACGACGCCTACACGGCGAACGCGGAACCGAATAAACGCCCGGACCGCGCCGTCACCGTGTACGCCCAGCGCGCGCGCGAAGCATATCCCGACGTGCCCATCGTCATCGGCAGCATCGAAGCGTCGCTGCGCCGCATCGCCCATTACGATTACTGGTCGGACAAGGTCCGCCGTTCCGTCTTGCCCGATTCCAAGGCCGATTTGCTGATCTTCGGCAATGCCGAGCGGGCGCTGGTCGACCTGACGCATCGCCTGGCCGCCGGCGAACACATCAAGGATATCCGCGACTTGCGCGGCACGGCCTTCATGGTGCCGTCCGGCTGGTTGCCTGGCGACGACTGGGGCGTGCACAATTCCACCCGCGTCGACGTGCCCGGCAAGGTCGATCCGCACTACAGCCCGTACGAGATGGTGCAGGAAGACAAGACCGCCTGCGCCACGGAAAATGCGTCGAAATCGGCCGAAGTCATCAAGCCGATCCGCATCATGAGCCGCGAAGAGCGTCTGGCCATGGCCAAGGAAAAGCACGACAAGACGGTCGTGCGCCTGCCCGCCTACGACGTCGTCAAGGATGACCCCGTCATGTATGCGCACGCCTCGCGCGTGTTCCACCTGGAATCGAATCCCGGCAATGCGCGCGCCATGGTGCAGGCGCACGGCGAACGCGACGTGTGGCTCAATCCGCCGCCGCTGCCGCTGGCCATGGATGAGATGGATGGCGTGTACGACATGAATTACGCGCGCGCCCCGCATCCAAGTTATGGCAAGGCGCATATTCCCGCCTGGGAAATGATCCGCTTTTCCGTCAACATCATGCGCGGCTGCTTCGGCGGCTGTACTTTCTGCTCGATCACGGAACACGAAGGCCGCATCATCCAGAGCCGCTCGGAACCGTCGATCTTGCGCGAGATTGAGCATATCCGCGATAAAACCAAAGGTTTTACGGGCACCATTTCCGATATGGGTGGCCCGACGGCGAATATGTACCGCCTCGCCTGCAAGGAAAAAGAGATCGAAGTGTCGTGCCGCCGCCTGTCCTGCGTGTACCCGTCCATCTGCGTGAACCTGGGCACGGACCACAGCAAGCTCATCTCGTTGTACCGCAAGGCGCGCGCCATTCCTGGCATCAAGAAAGTGCTGATCAGCTCAGGTCTGCGCTACGACCTGGCCGTGCGTTCGCCCGAATACGTCAAGGAACTGGTGACGCACCACGTCGGCGGCCTCTTGAAAATTGCGCCCGAGCACACGGAAGAGGGGACTTTGTCGAAGATGATGAAGCCCGGCATCGGCGCGTATGACGAGTTCAAGGAAATGTTCGACCGTTTCTCCCTGGAAGCGGGCAAGAAGCAGTATCTGATCCCGTATTTCATCGCCGCCCATCCGGGCACGACGGACGTGGACATGCTGAACCTGGCCCTGTGGTTGAAGAAGAACAATTTCAAGCTGGACCAGGTGCAAACTTTCATGCCCACGCCGATGGCCATGGCGACGACCATGTATCACACGCGCAAGAATCCCTTGCGCAAGGTCACGGCGGATTCGGAAGTGGTGGAAACGGCCCGCAGCGGCAAGATCCGCCGCACGCATAAAGCCTTCCTGCGCTATCAGGATCCGGCCAACTGGCCGATCCTGCGCGAAGCGCTGGTCAACATGGGCCGTGGCGACTTGATCGGCAATGGCGACAAGCATTTGATTCCGGCCTGGACCTCGTCCGAATCGGGCGGCCTGGCCGCAGGCGAACGCAGCCGCCAGACGCATGGCGCCGGCACGCCGGACAAGTTCAAGGTCACGCCGGGCAAGAACCGCATCGCCCTGGGCGGCACGGCCGCCGCGCCGAAGGCGACCGCCGTCGAATCGAAAGTGCGTCCATCGATCCTGTCGACCATCAAAACGAAGGCCAAGCCGGCCGCCGTGCCGATGGGCCGTGGCAGCAAGCCGCCAGCCAAGGGCGCTCATGCCGCACCGGCACGGGGCGGACGCAAGTAAGCCAGCGTCACTGTCACCGGCATCGACTGAGAACCCGGCAACGCATACAGCGTTGCCGGGTTTTTTGCCATCTGCGCACCAACATGGGGCGCAGCACGCCATGCTGGCAGGATTTTTACCAATATTTAAAAATTGAATAGAGCAAAAGGCAATTTTCCCTTGTGGCAACTTGGTATTTGAAAATATACTCGTTGAACATTTAGCCGTACGTCAACAATACTGCCATTCTGGCAAGCGCCAGCGTACGCGGCTCCCAGCGTTGATATGAAAAGAGATGCCAATTGAAATGCCTTTCCTGCCAGGCCGAGAATAAGCCGGGCGCCAAATTCTGTTCTTCCTGCGGCACGACGTTTGCCGTTGCCACGACCGTTGCCGCCCCGGTGCCGGGAAAATCCTGTGGCCAGTGCGGCCATGACTGCAAGCTGGACGCCCGGTTCTGCCCCAAGTGCGCGTTCAGCTTTGCCGTGGCGCCGGTGGCCGCAGCGGTGCCGCCGCCGTTGCCAGAGCCGGTCATCGCGCCGGAGATTGCGCCCGTCATTGAATCCGTGTCCGTGCCTGAGCCTGCCCCGGCACCGGTGGCGGAACCGGTCGCGCCACCTGCGCCACCGCCCGTGCTTGAAAAGCGCCGTGCCGATCCGGTCCCTGTGCCCACCCCTGCACGGGAACCAGAAGCCGCTCCCGCAGCAGTGACAGACAGCGTTCCCGACACGCCGGCTGACAGCCCACCGGCTGGCAAGCGCATGAAACTGATCGCCGCGGCCGTCGCAGCGGTAGTGCTGCTGGGCGGTGCGGGCGCTTACTATTTCTTGTCAGGCAAGCCGCCTGTCACCGTGCCTGAACCGGAGGCAACCTTGCCGGTGCAGGAAGACCCTGCGCCGGCCGCCGAGCAGCCGCTGGCCATCGATGACGCTGCGCTCGATGGCGGCTCGGCGGGCGACCTTGCCGCGACACCTGCTGCCGAGCCGGAGCCTGAGCCAGCGGCAGCGGCAGCGGCAGCGCCTGCTCCGGCACCCGAGCCGGCTCCAGCAGCGGCCCCAGCCCCTGTCGTGGAAAAACCGGCCAAGCCCGTCAAGGTGACCCCGCCACCGGCGCCTGTCAAACAGACGACGGGCCTGGAAAGCGTGATCACGGACAGCCTGTCGGAAGCGAGCCACTGCATGAGCCAGCGCAAATACGACTGTGCCATTGCCAATGCGAATGCCGTGTTGCGCATGGACAAGGGCAACCGCCCTGCGCAGGACATCAAGCGCAAGGCGAAGGAAGCGCAGGACAAGGCGCTGTCGCAAATTCAGATCGAGTAAGCCGCAGCTTTCCGCCCATTCCTATTTTGATTCTTTCGGAGAATAACGTGAAAAACTTGAAACAAATGGCCAAGCCCCTGGTGGCGATGCTGGTCGTGTCGTCGATGCTGGCCGGCTGCGCCGCGCCGGGCGGCCCTGGCGCCACAGGCAATACCACCACCGCAGGCACGGAAGCGGCCAGTGGCGAATGCAATACGGCCATGCTGGCCGGCATCGGCGCCGTCGTCGGCGGCTTGCTGGGCGGTGGCAACAACACCGTGCGCGGCGCGGCCCTGGGCGCCAGCCTGGGCGCGCTCGCCTGCGTGGCCCTGAATTATCAAAGCCAGCAAGTCAAGACGGCGCAGCAGGTACAGACGGACTACAAGGTGGCCAACAAGGGCAAGCTGCCCGAGCAGTCGACCCTGGTGAAATACGAGACGGGCTTTACGCCATCCTCCGTGCGTCCGGGCCAGAAGGCGCAGACCAATTCGTACATCGAAGTGGCGGCCGGCACGCGCGATCCGAACCCGCTGGTGGAAGAGGAATTGAGCCTGTACAAGCCAAATGGCGACCTGATCAAAACCGTGCGCAAGGTGGTCAGCAGCAATAACGGCAGTGGCGCCTACAAGGGCGGCTTTTCGATCCCCATGCCTGAAGGCGTGCCGCAGGGCATTTACCCGGTACGCACGGCGCTGTACCTGAATAGCAAGCGCGTCGGCGGCCAGGACGTCAAGCTGCAGATCGTCCAGCGCCAGGCGCCCGCGAACGAGTTGCAACTGGCGCTCGCCTACTGACACAGCATGACCATGGGACGGCCAGGCAGGCCGTCCCCTCCCGATTCACCCCTTCCAGGCCAGACATGACCATTTCCACACAAACACATCAACCTCTTCCATTTTCCTCCGCCGTGGGCTCGCTGATCGAAGCGACCGACGCCATCAGGAACTTTCGCGCGATTGCGCTGCTGGCCCTGACCTTCATCAGCGCCGTGCTCGTCGGTGGCGTGCTGACGATGCTTGCCGGCGGCATGAGCAGTCCGCTGCTGGTCTTTGTCGGTGGCCTGATGGCTTTCCTCGTGATGTTTTACGGCTCCAACGCCGTCGGCATCATGCTGATGCGCGATGCGCAAGGCCAGCCTGGCATGAGCCTGGTTGATGCCATGCTCGTTTCGCTGGTCACGAGCCACCGCCTGATCGCGGTCGTCTTCCTTGAATTTTTAATCGTGCTGGCGGCCATGATCACCATCGCCATCATCTTGTTTGTCTGCAAGATTCCCGTGCTCGGCCCCGTGCTGTACACGGTCGTCTTCCCGCTGTCGGCCATCGTGCTGGGCGTGCTGGTGTTTGCGCTGTTCTACGTGATGCTGCCGCTGGCCGGCCCTGCCGCCTGGTCGGGCGCCACCATATTCCAGATCATTGCCCGCCTGAACCTGATCGTGCGCACCAAGCTGGTGTCCGTGATTCTGCTGGAAGTGCTGCTGTTCCTGATCACGACGTTTGTGGCGCTGCTGATCTTTGGCGTGGTCGGTACCGGCGTATCGCTGACCAGCGGCATGTCCGCAGGCATCCTGGGCCTGGGCGGCCAGATGAATATGTATACCCTGGCTTCGGGTCTGAATGGCGGTTCCGGCTACATCATCGCAGCGGGCCTGGGCGGCGGCTTGCTGCTGGCGGCCGCGGCCGTGGTACCGGGCCTGATCTTCACCAAGGGCGTGTGCATCATTTACCTGAACGCCACGCGCAATGTCGATTTCAGCGCCTCGGAAGCGAGCCTGAACGACGGCCTGGCCACGGTCAAGAAAAAAGCCGAGGAAGCGCGTGACCGTGCGCGCGCCCTGGCCGAGCAAGCTGCGGCACCGGCCACGCCAGCCGCTCCCGCTGCTTCGGCCGCTGCGCCGGCCGACAGCCTGCAATGCCCGAGCTGCAAAGCGCCGGTCGCGTCCGATGACGTGTTCTGCGGTGAATGCGCGCATAAACTCAAGTAAGGCACACCATGGCTCACTTCTGCACCAAATGCGGCACCGCCCATGCCCCCGGCGCGCGCTTCTGCGATGAATGCGGCAAGGCCGTCAACGCCGCACCGGCGCCCGCGTCCGCTCCTGTACCGGCATCCGCACCAGCCGTGACGCCGGCGCTGTCCGGCATGAAGCGGCGTCACGTGGTGATCGCCGGCGGCGTGCTGGCGGTCGTCGTCGTGGCTGGCGGCGCCCTGGCGTGGCTGCTGAAGCCAGAGGCGGCCTCGGCCAGCAGTTTCAGCCGCGCCATCGATGCCCACCTGGCCGCTGACGAGGCGGTGCGCGACAAGCTGCTGTGCCTCACCAACTTGCCGTACCAGAAGGAAGAGATCCGCGTGGCGTCGTACGACAGTTCGACCCGGCAATGGCTGGATATCCTCGTGCGTAGCGGGCTGTACAACGCTCCCGTCGAACAGGGCAGCGGGGGCTGGGTTGCGCAATCGCAATTTGTCTACGCGCTGGCCGCGCCGGGCAAGGCGGCCTTGCGCGGCGACAAGCTGTGCGTGGCCAAGGGCGTGAAAGTGGCCAAGGTCAGCGGCTACGATCAGGTGCGCGACCTGGGCGCACAGCAAGTGGCGATGGCCAAGGCCACCCTGACGCTGACCGATGAGGCGGCGTGGTTCGCCAAGTCTGCGGATCGCGCACTGATCCTGCAGCGCTTGCCGGACGGCGATCTGCAAGTGCGATTGCCGATGGCGCTGGTCGACAAGCAATGGCAAGTCATCGACGAAACGCAGATGAGCCAGGCGGCCATGACCGGTGTGATAGGCAAAGCGCCAGCCGCGCAGGGTGCGGGCATGCTGGACAAGCTGAAAAGCGTGTTCAGCTTTGGCGGCCACCCGGCGGTGGGGAAATGGCAGGCGGCGATGGGCAACGTCCTGGAATTTACCAGTGACAGCGTGATCAATAACGGCACCTCGACCAAGGCCACCTTCACCACCAAGGGCAATACCGTGACGATCGCGCCGGAAGGCACGGGCGAAGCGGCCATGGATATTATCGTCAGCGACGATGGCAGCACGGCGCAGATCAGCATGGGCGGCGTGCGGGTAACAACCCTGCGCCGCGTGCGCGATTAAATCTGTCAGGCGGTGCAGCTTGCCGCCTGATCTGCTCCCCGAGCCCGGCCACGCCGGGCTTTTTTACGTCCGCAGGCAGCGGCGCGCACGCCCATTTATCTTGACATCAAGATAGTTCGCGTCCACACTGAGTTTTTATCTTAGTGTCGAGATAGTTGTATGGCTTCTTCTTCCGTCCGCCCCGCCTGGGGCGATATCGTGCTCACGGCGCTGGCGCCCCTGATCTGGGGTTCCACGTATATCGTCACGTCCGAATTGCTGCCGCCCGACCGGCCCTTCACGGCGGCCCTGATCCGCGTCCTGCCGGCCGGCTTGCTGTTGCTGCTGGTCATGCGGCGCCTGCCCGCGCGGCGCGACTGGATGCGCGTGCTGATCCTGTCCGCGTTGAATATCGGCGTATTCCAGGCGCTGCTGTTCGTCGCCGCCTACCGCTTGCCGGGCGGCCTGGCGGCCGTGGTGGGCGCCATCCAGCCGCTGCTGGTGATGGGCCTGGCCTGGGGCGTGGAAGGGCGCCGTCCGGCCCGCCTGGCCTTGGGGGCCAGCGTGCTGGGCGTGGCTGGCATGGGTGTTTTGTTGCTGTCGCCGCGCACCGTGTGGGAACCGGTCGGCATCGCCGCCGCGCTGGGTGGCACGGCCTGCATGGCGGCCGGCACCTATCTGACGCGGCGCTGGAAGCCGGACTTGCCCGTGCTGGCGCTGACGGGCTGGCAATTGCTGCTCGGCGGCCTGATGCTGGCGCCCGTCGCCTGGCTGGCTGACGCGCCCTTGCCTGCATTATCCCTGCAGCAAGTGCTGGCCTACGCCTACCTGTGCCTGGCCGGCGCCCTGCTGGCGTACGCCTTGTGGTTCCGCGGCATCGCCAGGCTGTCGCCCGTGGCCGTCTCTTCGTTGGGTCTGCTCAGTCCCCTGATGGCCGTCGTGCTGGGCTGGGCCTTGCTGGGCCAGGCCATGACGGGCTGGTCGATGCTGGGCTTGCTGCTGGTGCTGGCCAGCGTGCTGGCCGTGCAATGGGCCAGCGCCCGTCCCGCAGCAAATTCCTGAATCCACGCATTTCCCCTCGCCAGGCTGATCGCATCAGCCTGGATGTTTCCCTCTGGGCGCTGCCTTTTTGCTGCACCGCACATACAGTTTTGCTTGCACTGTAATAGGGCATTGAGGCACTATTCGCTTCGCGCAAACGTTTGCGCGCAACGAATTTCCTAAAAAGCATGCAGTACACGTGCTTGACCAACAACTCTGGAGACGCTCATGACATCCCGTATTCGCCTGAAAATGATTGCCGCCGCTGTCCTCGTGTGTGCCTTGCCCGCCGTGCCGGCGATGGCGCAGACACCTGCCAAACCGAAGGTCGCATTGGTGATGAAGTCGCTCGCCAATGAATTTTTCCTGACCATGGAAAATGGCGCCAAGGCGCATCAGAAGGCCAATGCCGCCAAGTACGACTTGCTGTCGAACGGCATCAAGGATGAAACGGATACGTCGAGCCAGATCAAGCTGGTCGAGCAAATGATCGTCTCGCGCGTCAACGCGCTGGTGATCGCCCCGGCCGACTCGAAAGCGCTGGTGCCGGTGCTGAAGAAAGCCATCGACGCGGGCATCATCGTCGTCAATATCGACAACAAGCTCGACGAAGGCGCCCTGAAAGAGAAGGGTATTTCCGTACCGTTCGTCGGCCCGGACAACCGCAAAGGCGCCAAGGTCGTCGGCGACTTCCTGGCCAAGCAGATCAAGAAGGGCGACCCGGTCGGCATCATCGAAGGCGTCTCGACTACCTACAACGCGCAGCAGCGCACCCTGGGCTTCCAGGACGCCATGAACGCGGCCGGCGCCAAGGTCGTCAGCGTGCAGTCGGGCCAGTGGGAAATCGCTCCTGCCAACACGGTCGCGGCCGCCATGCTGAACGCCAATCCGAACATCAAGGCTTTGCTGTGCGGTAACGACAACATGGCCATCGGCGCCATTTCCGCCATCAAGGCGGCCGGCAAGACGGGCAAAGTGCTCGTCGTCGGCTACGACAACATCAACGCCATCAAGCCGATGCTGGCCGATGGCCGCGTGCTGGCTACCGCCGACCAGTTCGGTTCGCAGCAAGCCGTGTTCGGCATCGAGACCGTGCTGAAAGCCCTGGCGCAGAAGAAGAAACAGGCCGATCTGGGTGGCGTCATCGAAACCAAGGTCGAACTGGTCGCCAAGGGCGCCAAGTCCTGATCGTTTGATCCCGCCGGGGCCAGCGCCATCGCAACCTTGCTGGCGCCGGCCCCGCCGTCTTTTCCCGCGGAGTTTTATCATGCCCATCGACATTCCCCCGGCGCCATCAGCCGCCACCCCTCTATTGACCCTGGATAACATCGGCAAATCCTATGTCGGCCCCGTGCTGGGCGGCGTGGGCCTGCGCTTTGCCCCTGGCCAGGTGCTGGCGCTGACGGGCGAGAACGGCGCGGGCAAGAGCACCCTGTCGAAGATCATCTGCGGCCTGGAGCAAGCCACCACGGGCACGATGCTGCTCGACGGCAAGCCCTACCAGCCCGCCTCGCGTGGCGCCGCCGAGGCGCTGGGCATCCGCATGGTGATGCAGGAACTCAATCTGATCCCCACCCTGTCGATCGCGGAAAACCTGTACCTGAAAAATCTGCCGCAACGCTTCGGCTTCATCGACCGTACGCGCCTCGAACGCGACGCGCGCGAACAGATGGAAAAAGTGGGCCTGGGCGGTCTCGACCCGTGGACCCTCGTGGGCGAACTGGGCATCGGCCACCAGCAAATGATCGAGATCGCGCGCAATCTGATTGGCGCCTGCCGTCTGCTGGTGTTAGATGAGCCGACGGCCATGCTGACGCACCGCGAAGTGGAATTGCTGTTCCTGCAAATTGAACGCCTGAAAGCCGAAGGCGTGTGCATCATCTATATTTCCCACCGCCTGGAAGAACTCAAGCGCGTGGCCGACCGCATCGCCGTGCTGCGCGATGGCCAGCTCGTCTGCGACGACGACATCGCGGGCCATTCCGCCGCCGACCTGGTCAGCCTGATGGTGGGCCGTTCGGCCGACGATGCGGTGGACCTGAGCGGTCGCACCATCGGCGCGCCATTGCTGCGCGTGCGGGGACTGGCGCGCGGCAAGGTCGTCAACCCGACCTCGTTTGACTTGCGCGCCGGCGAAATCCTCGGCATCGCCGGCCTGATCGGCTCTGGCCGCACGGAATTGCTGCGCCTGATCTTCGGCGCCGACCGTGCCGACGCCGGTGACGTGTTCCTTGGCGACAGCGAAACACCGGCCGCTCTGACCTCGCCGCAGGCAGCGGTAAAGGCCGGCATCGCCATGATCACGGAAGACCGCAAGGGACAAGGCTTGTTGTTGCGCCAGTCCATCGCCGTCAACACCACTCTGGCTGCGCTCGACACGGTCAGTGGCGCGGGCTGGCTCAACGACGCGTCCGAAGCGTCGGTGGCCGACGATTATATTCAACGCCTGGGCATCCGTTCGCGCAACAGCGCGCAAACGGTGGCTGAATTGTCCGGCGGTAACCAGCAAAAAGTGGTGATCGCCCGCTGGCTGTACCGCGACTGCCCCGTGATGCTGTTTGACGAGCCTACGCGCGGCATCGATATCGGCGCCAAGTTTGATATTTATCAGGTGCTGGCCGAACAGGCGCGCCAGGGCAAGGGCCTCGTCATCGTATCGAGCGACTTGCGCGAACTGATGCTGATCTGCGACCGCATCGCCGTCATGAGCGCGGGCAGCATCGTCGACACCTTCGAGCGCGGCGCCTGGAGCCAGGACGCGCTGCTGTCGGCCGCCTTCTCCGGCTATTTGACCCCCACTTCCACTCCAGCTGCGGCCTGATCCGCCGGAAAGATTCCCATGACCACTACCTCTTCCCCATCGTATCTGCAGCGCAGCCTGGCCGACCTGAAAAACTATGCGGGCCTGATCGGCGCCCTGGTCGCCATGTGCGTGCTGTTCTCGTTTGCCAGCGAAAACTTTTTCACTCTTGCCACCCTCAGCACCCTGTCGAACAACATCCCGACCCTGGTCGTGATGGCCGTCGGCATGACGTTCGTGCTGATCATCGGCGGCATCGATTTATCGGTCGGTTCCGTGATGGCGCTGGCCGCTTCCGTACTGTCGCTGGCCGTCGTGCACTGGGGCTGGCCCGTGTGGAGCGCGGCCCTGCTGGGCATGTTCGTCGCCGCCCTGTGCGGCGCCACGACGGGCCTCATTTCCGTCGGCTGGCGCATTCCCTCGTTCATCGTCTCCCTGGGCGTGCTGGAAATGGCGCGCGGCATGGCGTATCAAGTGACGAATTCGCGCACGGAATACATCGGCAGCGCCGTTGACGGCATCAGCTCGCCGATCGCGTTCGGTCTGTCGCCCGCCTTCATCGCCTCGATCGCCATCGTCGTCATCGGCCATTTGGTGCTTACGCGCACGGTGCTGGGACGCCACTGGATCGGCATCGGCACGAATGAAGAAGCCGTGCGTTTGTCCGGCATCAATACAAAACCGTCGAAAGTGCTGGTGTTTGCCTTGATGGGCTTTCTCGCCGGCGTGGGCGCCTTGTTCCAGGTGTCGCGCCTGGAAGCGGCCGACCCGAACGGCGGCGTGGGCATGGAATTGCAAGTGATCGCCGCCGTCGTGATCGGCGGCACGAGCCTGATGGGCGGACGCGGTTCCGTCATCAGCACGTTTATTGGCGTATTGATCATTTCCGTGCTGGAAGCGGGCCTGGCGCAAGTGGGCGTGTCCGAACCCGTGAAACGCATCGTCACGGGCCTGGTGATCGTCGCGGCCGTGGTGCTCGATACCTACCGCCGCCGCGGCGAGCGTTCATAATACTGGCCCATGGCAACCATTAAACAAGTGGCGCAGGCGGCGGGGGTGTCGTTTACCACCGTGTCGCACGTCCTCAACAATACCCGCCCCGTCAGCGACGAGGCGCGCCGCGCCGTGCTGGCGGCGGCGGAGGCACTGCATTACGTGCCCAGCGCGCTGGCGCGCTCCTTGCGCAGCCGCAGCACGGGCACCATCGGCCTGATCATTCCGAATAATACGAACCCGTATTTTTCGGAAGTGGCGCGCGGCATCGAGGACAGCTGCTACGCGGCCGGCTACAGCGTCATTTTGTGCAATTCCGATGACGACCCCGTCAAGCAGCGCGACTATTTGAATGTGCTCTTGACCAAGCGCTGCGACGGCCTGATTTTGTCCGCGCTGGCCGACAGCGATGGCGAATTGCTGCGCAAGATGAAGGTGCCGGCCGTGCTGCTCGACCGCGCGCCCAGTGACTTGTCCATCGATGCCGTGGCCGTCGACAACCGCGCCGGCGGCGCGCTGGCCGCACGCCATCTGCTGGGGCTGGGACGCCGGCGCCTCGCCTGCATCGCCGGCCCGCGCGAAGTGAGCATTTCCAATGACCGCATTGCTGGCGTGCGCAGCGCTATGGCGGACGCAGGCGTAGTCCTGGCCGATACGCTGTGCCGCCATAGCGATTTCACGAGCGCGGGCGGCTATGCTGCCGCGCTGGACTTGCTGGCGCTGCCGCCAGGCCAGCGCCCGGACGCCTTGTTCTGCTGCAACGACTTGATGGCCTTTGGCGCCTTGCGCGCCGCCGCCGAGCGCGGCATTGCCGTACCCGGGGAACTGGCCGTCGTCGGCTTCGACGATATCGACCTGGCCAGCTTCGTGCATCCGGCCTTGACCAGCGTGGCGCAAAATACGCGCGAGCTGGGCCACATCACGGCCGCCTGCCTGCTGGCGCGTATCGCCGACCCTGCCTTGCCGCGCCAGCAGCGCAGCATCGCCCCGGAGCTGCACGTGCGCGGCTCCAGTGTCGCCGCAGTGCCTGCTTCTGTACCTACTTCTTTACCTGCAACTGAACTGATGGGAATGACATCATGATCGTGGTTATCGGCAGCATCAATATGGACCTGGTCTTGCGCGTGCCGCGCATGCCCCTCCCCGGCGAAACCCTGACGGGCGGCGCTTTCCGTACGATTCCTGGCGGCAAGGGCGCCAACCAGGCCGTGGCCTGCGCGCGCCTGAGCGGCAAAGTGGCGGGCGCCCAGCAAGTGGCCATGGTCGGCTGCGTGGGCGACGATGCGTTTGGCGCGACCTTGCGCGCGGCGCTGGTGGGCGACGGCATCATCGACAGCCACATCACCACCTTGCCGGGCGTGGCCTCGGGCATCGCCTCGATCCTCGTCGACGACAATGGCCAGAACAGCATCGTCATCGCCGGCGGCGCCAACGATCTGCTCAGCCCCGCGCACATTGACGCGGCAAAAGAGCTGATCGAGCAGGCCGACATCGTCGTGCTGCAGCTGGAAACGCCGATGGCCACCGTCGTGCATGCGATCAAACTGGCCCGTTCGCTGGGCAAGACCGTGGTGCTCAATCCCGCTCCGGCGGCCAGCCTGCCGGCAGGCGTGCTGGAACTGGTCGACTACCTGATTCCGAATGAAATCGAAGCGGCCATGCTGGCCGGCGTCAGCCCGGAAGGCGCGAACGCCAAGGCGCTGGCCGCGGCGCTGCAAAAGCTGGGCAGCGACAACGTCATCATCACCTTGGGCTCCAAGGGTGTGCATGCGGCTCTGTATGGCGGCGATTACACTTTCCCGGCCGAAGTGGTGCAAGCCGTCGACACGACGGCCGCCGGCGACACCTTCATTGGCGGCTTTGTGGCGGGCCTGGCGTCCGGCATGGATGAGGCGGAAGCGATTGGCCAAGGCCAGCGCGCGGCCGCCTGGAGCGTTACCAAGCCCGGCGCGCAAACCTCGATTCCCCACTTGCACGAGCTGTTCTGAACCCATGAAAAAATCACCGCTGCTTAATATTGCACTGTCGCAACTGATCGCTTCGCTGGGCCATGGCGACATGCTCGTCATCGGCGACGCGGGCTTGCCGTCGCAACCGGGCGTGCCCCTGATCGACCTGGCCCTGACGCGCGGCATTCCCGGCTTCATCGATACCGTGAATACCGTGCTGAGCGAAATGCAGGTGGAATACCATTTGCTCGCCAGCGAATTGCCGCAGCATAATCCGGCCATGGCGGCGCAGGTGGCGGCCCTGGCCTTGCCCGATGCGCGCCAGGTGACGCACGAGGAGTTCAAGCAATTGAGCAAGGGCGCGCGCGCCATCGTGCGCACGGGCGAGTGCAGTCCGTACGCCAACATCATTCTGGTGGCCGGCGTCGTGTTCTAGCGCAAACAATGGCGACATTGTTTGCCAAAAACATCAACGCTATTGTCCTCACTGAAATAGTTATCCATTGGCAAAAGGGGCGGCTACAATAGCCTTACCCCTGCCAGCTTGGCAGCTTCCTGTGGTGTTGCGCCATGCCGATGAAAGCCCCCGACGCTTTCCGCTGCTGTTTCTTCCTGCTGCTGTGCCTGGTCACGCCCGCGCGGGCGCTGGAACCCGTCTCCCTGCACCTCAATTTCACGCACCAGTTCCAGTTCGCCGGCTATTACGCAGCCATCGAGCAAGGCTATTACCGCGAGGCGGGGCTGGAGGTCAAACTGGTCGAAGGCGGTGGCGGACAACTCGCCGAGGCAGCCGTGCTGGCGGGGCGGGCCGAGTATGGCGTGGGCAACAGCACCTTGTTGCTCAGCCGCCTGGCGGGCAAGCCCGTGGTGGTGCTGGCCGTCGTGTTCCAGCATTCGCCCAGCGTGCTGCTGATGCGCCAGCAGGGCGGCGCGCCCGACGTGCGCAAACTGGTGGGGGCGCCCGTGATGATCGGTGCGGCCAGCGACGTGGCCCTTGCCTCCGATGAAGTGTCGCTGTTCCTGGCGAAAATGGGCGTCGCGCCGCAGCAGATGCGCCACTTGCCGCCCAGCTACCGGATCGAGGATTTTATCAATGGCAAGGTCGATGCGATTGCCGCGTACTCCACCAATGAACCGGACTACCTGGACCGGGCGGGCTTTCCCTACTACCAATTTACGCCGCGCACGGCCGGCATCGATTTCTACGGCGACAACCTGTTTACCAGCGAGCAGGAACTGCGCCGCCATCCCGAGCGCGTGAAAGCGTTCCGCGCGGCCAGCCTGCGCGGCTGGCAATACGCGATGGCGCACCGCGAGGAAATGGCGCAACTGATCCACGCCAAATACAGCCAGCGCCACGACCGTGCGCACCTGCTGTACGAGGCGCAGCAGATGGAATTGCTGCTGCAGCCCGTGCTGGTGGAGCTCGGCTACATGAATCCCCAGCGCTGGCAGCACATCGCCGACACCTATGCCAGCATGGGGGTGCTGCCGCGCCATGCCACGGACAGCCGCGCCTACAAAGGCTTCCTGTACCGTCCCGTGCCGGGCGCCGACCTGGGCTGGCTGTATCTGTCGCTGGGCCTGGCGGGCAGCCTGCTGGCCGTGTCGGCTGCCTTTCACTTCAACAACCTGGCACGCGAGCGCCACCGTACCGAGGAAACCATCCGCCAGGGGGAATTGCGCTTTCGCACCATGTTCGAGGAAGCGCCCATGGGCATCGCCCTGATCGATACCGTGAGCGGACAGTTTCTCGACATCAATCCACGCTACCTGGCCATCAGCGGGCGCAGCCTGGAACACATGAAACAAACGAGCTGGATGGAGATCAGCCATCCCGATGATGTGGCTGGCGAGCTGGAGCAGGTGGCGCAGTTGCTGGCGCGCAGCTTGCACGGCTTTCGCCACGCCAAGCGCATCGTGCGTCCCGATGGCGGCGTGGTGTGGGTCGACGCGTCGGTGACGGCCATCGCCACGGCGCGCCATGGCGAACCGCACCACCTGTGCATGCTGGAAGACGTGACGGACAAGCGGCAAACGGAAGCGCTGATCTGGCAGCAAGCCAATTTCGATACCCTGACGCAATTGCCGAACCGGCGCATGTTCCACGAACGCTTACGCCAGGCCTTGGCCCAGGGCCGGCGCGATGCGAGCCGCGTGGCCATCCTGTTCATCGACCTCGACCATTTCAAGGAAGTCAACGATACGCTCGGCCACCACCAGGGCGATATCCTGCTGATCGAGGCGGCGCGGCGCATCCGCGTGGGTGTGCGCGAGACGGACACGGTGGCGCGCCTGGGCGGCGATGAATTCACGGTGATCCTGTCCGACCTCGATGATTTGCAGCAAGTCGACCGCATCGCGCGGCAGATACTCGACGGCTTGCTGGCGCCGTTCCTGCTGGGACAGGAGCAGGCCTTTGTTTCCGCCTCGATCGGCATCACCCTGTATCCGGACGACGCGGGCAATATCGAGGACTTGCTCAAGCAGGCGGACCAGGCCATGTATGTGTCGAAAGGGGCGGGGCGCAACCGCTACAGCTACTTTACGCCCGCCATGCAGGTGGCGGCCGTCAACCGCATGCGCCTGGGGGCGGACTTGCGCACGGCCTTGCGCGAGCAGCAGATGCAGCTGTATTACCAGCCCATCGTCGAGCTGCACAGCGGCAAGCTTGCCAAGGCGGAAGCCCTGCTGCGCTGGCAGCATCCGCAGCGGGGCGTGGTATGCCCGCCGGATTTCCTGGCGCTGGCCGAAAGCAGCGGCCTGATCGTGGAGATCGGCGACTGGGTGCTGCACACGGCGGCTGCGCAACTGCTGCGCTGGCGCGCGCAAGGCCAGGCCATCGGCTTGCCGGGGCTGCAACTATGCCTGAACCAGTCGCCGCTGGAATTGCAGCGCGAAGTGGAGGCGCCCGGCACCTGGCTGCGCCAGCTGATGGCGCTCGATGTGCCGGCCTCGGCCATCGTGCTCGACATGCGCGAAGATGTACTTTTACCTAACGGCAATAGCATGGCGCCACGCCTGCAGCACCTGCGCGAAGCGGGCTTGCAGATCGCCCTGGACGACTTTGGCAGCGGCCATGCCTCGCTGACGCAGCTGCAGCAGTGCGGCATCGATTACCTGAAGCTCGATGGCATGCTGGTACGCAAGCTGGCGGACGGCAGCAGCGAGCTGGTGCTGTGCGAAGCCATCGTCACCATGGCGCATAAACTGGGTTTGCAAGTCATCGCCGAAGGGGTGGAGACGCAAGCACAGCGCGCGCTGCTGCTGGAAATCGGCTGCGATTTTGCGCAAGGCGAGCTGTTTGCGCCGCCGCTGTCCATCGAAGCGTTCGATGCGCTGCTGCACGCGCAGCGGCCCTTGCACCCTTGAAACAGGCATCGCCCGCCACCAGATTTCATCCAGGCCTGCGGGACGGGGCTCCCGGCTTGAACGGGCTTATACTCGACGGGCTGGCGCCTGCGCCCGGCTTTGCTGTCACCGGTAGCTAACGGGGTGCGCAGGCAATATTTCTTCCATTCACTCAACTCGAGGTGACCTCATGGGCATTTTCAGCAATATCTACAATAAAATCTTCCACCATTCATCCGACGCCGCACCAGCCGCCACGCCGGCCGCCGCCACGACCGCAGCTGCCGCAGCACCGGCGGCCGCACCTGCCGCGCCAGCGGCTGCCGCGCCCGTGGTGGACGTGGAAGTGGTGCTGGTCGACCTGGCCAGCAAGAACGCGGAAAAACTCAATTGGCGCACGTCCATCGTTGACCTGATGAAACTGCTTCAACTCGACAGCAGCCTGGCGTCGCGCAAGGAACTGGCGCAAGAGCTGCATTTCACGGGTGACACCAACGATTCGGCCAGCATGAATATCTGGTTGCATCGCCAGGTGATGATCAAGCTGGCGGAAAACGGCGGCAAAGTACCGGACGAACTGAAGAACTAAACACCTGGCGGCGGCAGGGGTATCCACTGTCACCGCTATCCAATCGCGTGGGAACTGCCTATCATGGAGTTCCCATGATGTCGTGATAGCTAAAACCAATTGAAACTATTGTGACAATCAATTTTGCATATGGGTTAAAACCCCTTACACTAGAGTCTTACTGATTCACCACACGAGAGGAAATGAAATGTCGCTGATCAATACCCAAGTTAAACCATTCAAGGCAACCGCATACCACAATGGCAAATTCGTCGACTTGACGGAAGCGTCGCTGAAAGGCAAGTGGTCGGTATTCGTCTTCTACCCAGCCGACTTCACCTTCGTTTGCCCAACCGAACTGGAAGATCTGGCCGATCACCACGCTGAATTCCAGAAGCTGGGCGTCGATGTCTACGGCATCTCGACCGATTCGCACTTCGCGCACAAAGCATGGCACGACACCTCGGACGCGATCAAGAAAGTGCAATACGCACTGATCGGCGACCCAACCGGTACCCTGTCGCGCAATTTCGAAGTCATGATCGAAGAAGAAGGCATGGCACTGCGCGGTACCTTCGTCATCAATCCAGACGGCTTCATCAAAGTGCTGGAAGTGCATGACAACGGTATCGGCCGTGACGCATCGGAACTGTTGCGCAAAGTGAAGGCAGCTCAATACGTTGCCGCTCACCCAGGCGAAGTGTGCCCAGCCAAATGGACGGAAGGCGCAGCAACCCTGACCCCATCGCTGGACCTGGTCGGCAAGATCTAAGTCTCGATGCACGACGTAGCAAACAAGTAGTTACCGCGATGCCGGACCGGGCGTCCGGCCCGGCATTCGCCTAAATATTTGTAAAGGAAGAAAAAATCATGTTAGACGCAACCCTCAAAACCCAACTGAAATCCTACCTGGAAAAAGTGGTGTATCCGCTTGAGCTGGTCGCTTCTCTCGATGACAGCGCAAAAGCCCGCGAGATGAAGGAGTTGCTCCAGGAGATAGTCCTGTTGAGCGACAAGATCACGCTGGTCGAGCGCCTTGACGCTGGCGTACGGGCCCCGTCGTTCAGCATCAACCGTACCGGCTCCGACATCGGCGTGCGTTTCGCCGGTGTGCCGCTGGGCCACGAATTTACCTCCCTGGTGCTGGCGCTGCTGCAAGTGGGCGGCCACACCATCAAGTTCGACGAGGCCGTGATCGAGCAGATCCGCAACCTCGACGGCGACTACGAGTTTGAAACGTTTATTTCGCTCTCTTGCCATAACTGCCCGGAAGTGGTGCAGGCCCTGAACGCCATGTCGGTCATCAATCCGCGCATCAAGGTCACCACCATCGATGGCGGCGTGTTCCCGAAAGAAGTGGAAGAGCGGCAAATCATGGCCGTGCCGATGATGTTCCTCAATGGCGAACACTTTGGCCAGGGACGCACGAATGTCGAGGAAATCCTCGCCAAGCTCGACACCAACGCCGGCGCACGCCAGGCCGAAGCGTTGAACAAGAAAGACGTGTTTGACGTGCTGATCGTCGGCGGCGGCCCAGCCGGCGCGGCAGCGGCCATCTACGCGGCCCGCAAAGGCATCAAGACGGGCGTGCTGGCCGAGCGTTTCGGCGGCCAGGTGCTCGACACCCTCGCCATCGAAAACTTTATTTCCGTCAAGGAAACCGATGGTCCGAAGTTCGCCATGGCGCTGGAACAGCACGTCAAGGAATACGAAGTCGACATCATGAACACCCAGCGCGCCGCGAAACTGACGCCGGGCAAGTTGGTGCAGATTGAAACGGCCAATGGCGCCGTGTTGAAAGCCAAGACCGTCATCCTGGCCACCGGCGCCCGCTGGCGCGAAATCAACGTGCCGGGCGAGAAGGAATACCGCAACCACGGTGTCGCCTACTGCCCTCACTGCGATGGTCCTTTGTTCAAGGGCAAGCGCGTGGCCGTGATCGGCGGCGGCAACTCGGGCGTGGAAGCGGCGATCGACCTGGCTGGCCTGGTCAAACACGTGACCCTGATCGAGTTCGGCGCGGAACTGCGTGCCGATGCGGTGCTGCAACGCAAGCTGCACAGCCTGCCTAACGTGACCGTGATCACGTCGGCGCAAACGACCGAAATCCACGGCGACGGCAAGATCGTCAATGGCCTCTCCTACACGGACCGGGTCAGCGGCGAGTCGAAGAAGGTCGAGCTGGAAGGCGTCTTCGTGCAAATCGGCCTGGTGCCGAACACGGAGTGGCTCAAAGGTACTGTAGCGTTGTCGCGCCACGGTGAAATCGAAGTGGACGCCCGCGGCCAGACCTCGATCCCCGGCGTGTTTGCGGCCGGCGACGTCACCACGGTGCCGTACAAGCAGATCATCATCGCCACCGGTGAAGGCGCCAAGGCAGCGCTGTCCGCCTTTGACCACCTGATCCGCTCGGACGACGAGGAAGTGGTTGAAGAGTCGGCAGCGAAAGAAGCATTGACGGCGTAAATCTTTACGCTGAAAAAACCGGAACGGCCGCGAGGCCCTTCCGGTTTTTTTATGCGTAGAAGAAACTTAGCTGCCCGCGTACAGGGGATTGGCGGCCACATACACCCGGATGCCATCGACGGCCATGTCCTTCGGCGCGATGTCGCTCAGGGCGAAGACGGTCTTGTTGTTGAAAGTTTGCACGTGCCATGTAAAACGCTGGCCGGCGCGCGCGATGGTGACGGTTTCGCCGCGCGTGACGTTGATGTGGCGCGTGTCGGGCTGCAACTCGATGCCGCGCTGGGCGGCGGCGTGCGGGGCCCTGCTGCCATAGTCGGCGGCCGTGCCCGTGGGGCCGGCAGCGATGGCGGAGGTGGCAAAGGCGGCGCACAGGATGGCCAGGGCGCGGCGGTGGGTGTTCAACATGCTGATCTCCAAGAATAGGCTGGACGCGGTGAATAACCGCGCCGTTTTATGGTGGTGGCTGCACCGGGATCGCCGGTTTTTGCAACACGGCATCGTAAGCTGTCCTTGGCCGATCTGCAAAGCTGTATTTCCTGTCTATATTTCCACCGTCGCCGCCAGCGGCACGTCCGGCGCCAGATGGCTGGTCAGCACGATGCACTGGCGCGCCAGGCGGGACGGGTCGGACAGGCGCTGGCGCAGGTACGCCATGGCGGATGCATCGAGGCCGTTGAACGGTTCATCGATCAGCAGCAGGCGCACGGGCAAGGCCAGTGCCAGCGCCAGTTGCAGCTTTTTGTGCTGGCCCAGGGACAGGGCGTTGATGCTTTGCTGCAGGGTGGACGTCAGGGCAAACGCGCTCAACTCGTCGTTCAGCAGGGCCTGGTCGCAGCCCGGATACAGGGCCAGGTGCAGGTCCAGAAACTCGTGCACTTGCAGCCAGGGCAGGGCGGGTAGGTCGCCGCCGCAATAGAAGGCTTGCGCGCGGTAGGCCAGCGGCATGCAGCCACTGTCGATAGCGTCCAGGCGGATGGTGCCGCGCGCGGGCAGCAGGGCGCCGCCCGCCAGCTTCAGCAAGGTCGTCTTGCCGGCCCCGTTCGCGCCGCGCAGCCAGCTGATGCCGGGACCGCATTGCAGATTGAATCCCTGGAAGACGCTGTGCGTGGGGAAGTGAAAATCAAGGTGCTCGATGTGCAGCACGGGAGAAGGCAGCTTCAATTCCATAATTCGCTTCCGATGGCGCTCAAGGCAAGGATGGAGAAAACGACGAGGGCGACGCGTCCGCGTGCCGTCAGGCGGGGCAGGCCGACGATGGCCAGCAGGGCCGCGCAGGCCGTGATGGCGTAGACGCTGGTCACGCGCTGCTGCAAGGTTGCCGGATCGATGACGTACAGCAAGACGCCGGCGCCCAGCAGCACGGTCAACGCCGGCAGCAGGCTGGCCGCGCAGGCCAGGCGGATGAGGTTGCCGCTGGCCAGGGGCCAGGCGTTGAGCACGGGACGCAGCACGGCGATCTGCTCGCGCAAGGCCTTGTCGCCCCGGTCCGTCACGATGACCAGGCTGGCGCTGGCCAGCAAACCGAGCAGCGGCGCGGGCACGAGCGGTGCGCGCAGCAGCCAGGCCAGCATGCTGGCGCCAGCCGCGGCCAGCAGCACGCTTTGCTGCAGGCCGGTCACATTTTCGTTGCGCCAGAACGGCAGCCAGAACAGCTGGCGCCACAGGAATATGCTGCGCCAGCGGTGGCGTTGCGGCACGTATGCCGTCATCGTTGACGGGCGCGCCGCTTGGGCGGGGCGTGGCGCGCGCAGGCGCTGCGCCACGATCAGCGTCGTCAACAGCCAGGTCAGCAGCCAGACGGCGATGGTGGCGGCAATGCCGGGCGCGACGACCGGACGCAACCAGGGTGGCGACTGCGCCAGCCAGATGCTGGTCGAGACGGCATAGGCCAAGCCCAGCGGCAGCATCAGCAGGCTGGCCACGGCGATATCGGCTTGCCAGCGCAGGTGCGGCGGCAAGGGCAGCTGGCGCAGCCAGGCGGCGGTATTGGCCGGCAACAATCGCTTGCGCAGCAGCCAGGTGGGCATGCACGTCAGCAGCACTTGCGCACCCAGCAGGCCCAGGGCGGCGGGCCAGGGTAAGGTCATGGCGAGAAAACCGGGCAGGGCGATGACGCTGAGCAGGCCCAGCAAGACGGGAGCGGCCAGGAAAAAGAAGATCTCCATGGAACTCGTCAGGCTGGCGGCAAATTGCAGCAAAGCATGATGGGCCAGGCGCAAGCGCAGGGCAAGATAGGGGGAAAAGCTGCGGGGCAGGCGCATCAGGCAGGAGTGGAGTCAGGGTAGCGCTGATTCTAGAGCATTTGCGGCCCCACAATGGGAAAAGCCCTTCGGTTCTGGGAACCAAAGGGCTTTTCTTTTATTGGCGGAGCGGACGGGACTCGAACCCGCGACCCCCGACGTGACAGGCCGGTATTCTAACCAACTGAACTACCACTCCAAGCTCGTATGATCTGTGTTGCTGATCCATGAAGCACTGGATAATTTTCTGTATTGGTGGTGGGTGCTGAGAGGCTCGAACTCCCGACCTACGCCTTGTAAGGGCGCCGCTCTACCAACTGAGCTAAGCACCCGCATACCCAGAAAACTATCCCGACGTTTGTCACCACGTCTGGAAGAGGCACTATTATAGGGGGCGCTTTCCCCGTTGTGCAACTATTCTTATGGGATAAAAGCATTTTTTTGCTGAAAAACGCAAAAATGTTCAGGCGAGGGGGGATTGGCGTGTTTTTGGCTTCTGAAATGGGAAAAGCCCTTCGGTTCAGAGAACCAAAGGGCTTTTCTTTTATTGGCGGAGCGGACGGGACTCGAACCCGCGACCCCCGACGTGACAGGCCGGTATTCTAACCAACTGAACTACCACTCCAAGCTCGTATGATCTGTGTTGCTGATCCATGAAGCACTGGATAATTTTCTGTATTGGTGGTGGGTGCTGAGAGGCTCGAACTCCCGACCTACGCCTTGTAAGGGCGCCGCTCTACCAACTGAGCTAAGCACCCGCATACCCAGAAAACTATCCCGACGTTTGTCACCACGTCTGGAAGAGGCACTATTATAGGGGGCGCTTTCCCCGTTGTGCAACTATTCTTATGGGATAAAAGCATTTTTTTGCTGAAAAACGCAAAAATGTTCAGGCGAGGGGGGATTGGCGTGTTTTTGGCTTCTGAAATGGGAAAAGCCCTTCGGTTCAGAGAACCAAAGGGCTTTTCTTTTATTGGCGGAGCGGACGGGACTCGAACCCGCGACCCCCGACGTGACAGGCCGGTATTCTAACCAACTGAACTACCACTCCAAGCTCGTATGATCTGTGTTGCTGATCCATGAAGCACTGGACAGTTTTCTGATTTGGTGGGTGCTGAGAGGCTCGAACTCCCGACCTACGCCTTGTAAGGGCGCCGCTCTACCAACTGAGCTAAGCACCCGTTGCTTGTCTCAGAAAACCATCCCGACGTTTGTCACCACGTCTGGAAGAGGCGCTATTATAGGACGGCTAAAATCCTTCTGCAAGCGCTTTTTTCACATTATTCCGTGATATTCCACTGCGACAGCATCCACGCCATATTGAATGCGTTTTCGGCAATCGCGTTATAGCGGCCCGAGGCACCGCCGTGGCCGGCACCCATATTCGTTTTCAACAGCAGGGGATTGCCGTCCGTTTTATACGCGCGCAGCTTGGCCACGTATTTTGCCGGCTCCCAGTACATGACCTGGCTGTCGTTCAGGCCCGTCGTCACCAGCATGGCGGGATAATTCTTGCGCGCAATGTTGTCGTACGGCGAGTAGCTGAGCATGTAGTCGTAGGCAGCTTTCTGGTTCGGGTCGCCCCATTCCAGGTATTCTCCCGTGGTCAGGGGCAGGCTGGCGTCCATCATGGTGTTCATCACGTCGACGAACGGCACGGCCGCGTGCACGGCGTGGAACAGGTCGGGGCGCATGTTGACGACGGCGCCCATCAGCAAGCCGCCCGCGCTGCCACCCTGGATGATGAGGCGGTTCGGGCTGGTCCATTTTTCGCGCACCAGATAGTCGGCGCTGTCGATGAAGTCATTGAAGGTGTTTTTCTTCTTCATCAGCATGCCGTCTTCATGCCACGCTTCACCCATGTCGGTGCCGCCGCGGATATGCGCCTGCGCATAGATGACGCCCCGCTCCAGCAGGCTGATGCGGCTGATGGAAAAACTGGCTTCCGTCGAGATGCCATACGAGCCATACGAGTACAGCAGCAGCGGCGCGGAACCGTCGAGTTTCACGCCTTTCTTGTAGACGATCCACAGCGGCACTTGCACGCCATCGCGCGCCTTGACCCACAAGCGCTGCGTCGTGTAGCGGCTGCCGTCAAAGCCGCCGACGATTTCCTGCTGCTTGAGCACCGTGCGCTTGCCATCTTGCATGCTGACGTCGATGACGGTGGGCGGCGTGACGGGAGACTGGTAAGACATGCGAAATTGTGTGGCGGAAAACTCCGGCGTGCCGGCCGCCGTGGCCAGGTAGACGGGGTCGTCGAACTGCACCGTTTTCCAATTCTTTTGCGCAAAATCAAGGATGCGGGCGCGGTTCAGGGCGCGCGCCTTTTCCATCACCACCAGGTAGCCCTGGAAGACGTCGATGGACTGGATCACGGCATCCTTGTTGTGCGGCACGACGCTCTTCCAGTTCTTCGGCTGCGGGGCAGCCACCGGCGCGCTGACGACACGGAAATTCTTCGCCTCCTTGTTGGTCAGAATATACAGCTGGCCGTCGCGGTGCTCGATGCCATAGCGGTGGCCTTTTTCACGTTTCAACACGGACTGGAAGCTGCCTTGCGGCTTGCTCGTTGGCAACAGCAGCACTTCGCTGGTATCCGTGCTGCCCGAGGTGAGCACGAAGAATTGCTTGTCGCGCGTGCGACCCACGTTGATGGCGAACTGTTCCACCGGCTCGTGGTAGACCTGTTGCGGCGCACCGCCCAGGGCCAGGCGGAACAATCGATCCGAGCGCTTGGTGGTGGCGTCTTCCTGCGCCAGCATCAGGGTGGCGTTGTCCGCCGCCCACGCCAGCGATGTCACGCGCGGCATGCTGTCGCCCAGCAGTTTGCCCGTTTTCAGATCCTTGACATGCAACTCGTACTGGCGGAAACCCGTCGTGTCGGTGGTGTAGGCCAGCAACTGTTCATTCGGGCTGACGCTGAAGGCGCGCACGGCAAAGAATTTGTGGCCTTCGGCCAATTGATTCTGGTCCAGCAGGATTTCTTCAGCCGCCTGCGCATCGTAGGCGCCACTGGCGCCGACGGGGCGGCGGCAGTGAATCGGGTATTGCTTGCCCGCTTCCACGCGCGTGTAATAGTAGAAATTGCCCTGGCGCGCGGGCACGGACAAGTCCACTTCCTGCATGCGGCCTTTGATCTCGGCGTAGACCTTGTCGGCCAGCGGCTGGATCGGGGCGGTCACGGCCGCCGTGTAGGCGTTTTCCGCATTCAGATAGTCGATCACGGCAGGATCGGTTTTCTTTTGCAGCCAGCGGTAGTCGTCCGTGACGACCGTGCCGTGGCGCGTTTCCTGCCAGGCCGTTTTGGCGGCGACAGGTGCGCTGGCGGCTATGGTGGTGGTGTCGGCCAGCGCGGATGGCGCCAGGGTGGACAGCAGCAGGGCCGGCACGATGGATGAGCAGACGGCCAGTCGGCGTAAGACGTGAGGTACTGTGGACAAGGCAACTCCCTAGGTTTCGTTGTTGTGCAGCGATTCTATTCTTGCTAAATAGAAAAGCCAATCATGATTTCAATCAATACCGTCCCGGTGCTTGCATCCACTGGCATTTGCAGCGATACTGTATATAATTACAGTATCCGACAGCATCCCGCCGCGAGGTGTCCTTGACCGCATCTGCCCCTACATTGCCTGAAGCCCGCCGCTGGATAGCCCACCTGGACATGGACGCCTTCTTCGCCTCCGTGGAACTGTTGAAATATCCGGAATTGCGCGGCGAAGCCGTCGTCATCGGTGGCGGGCGCTTGCAGCAGCCCGTGCTGCAGGAAGATGGCACGCGGCAGTTTGCGCGCATGCGCGACTACGTGGGGCGCGGCGTCGTCACCACCTCGACCTACGCGGCGCGCGCCTTTGGCGTGTTTTCCGCCATGGGCATCATGAAGGCGGCGAAACTGGCGCCCGACAGCATCCTGCTGCCGGCCGATTTCGAGGCTTACCGCGAATATTCGGCCCGCTTCAAGCAGGCCGTGGCCCAGTTGTGCCCCATCATCCAGAACGTGGGCATCGATGAAATCTATGTCGAT
The DNA here is from genome assembly GCF_013372745.1 of Janthinobacterium sp. BJB401. Taxonomy (NCBI): domain Bacteria; kingdom Pseudomonadati; phylum Pseudomonadota; class Betaproteobacteria; order Burkholderiales; family Oxalobacteraceae; genus Janthinobacterium; species Janthinobacterium sp. BJB401. The sequence continues at coordinate 131,678 of NZ_JABXFH010000013.1, forward strand.
CTGACCGAATACGGTGAGCAGGCGCCGGCCATGGCGGCGCGCCTGAAGGCGGCCGTGTCCGAGGCGACGGGCCTGTCGTGCTCGATCGGCCTGGCGCCGAACAAATTGCTGGCCAAAATCTGTTCCGACCTGGAAAAGCCGGACGGGCTGACCATTTTGTCGCCCGAGGATATCGCCACGCGCGTGTGGCCCTTGCCGGCGAAAAAGATCAATGGCATCGGCCCGAAGGCGACGGCCAAGCTGGAAGCCTTGGGCATTGTCACCATCGGCGAGCTGGCGCAGGCCGACATGGCCATGCTGCGCACGCAGTTTGGCGACCTGTACACGGGCTGGCTGCGCCAGGCGGCGCTGGGCATCGATGATAGGCCCGTGCAGACGAGCCGGGAAACCAAGTCCGTCAGCCGCGAAACGACGTTCGAGCGCGACTTGCAGGTGGTGCGCGACCGCGCCACCCTGTCGGAAAAGCTGGAAAGCCTGTGCACGCGCGTGGCTGGCGACCTGGACAAACAATCGCTGGCGGGGCGCACGGTGGGCATCAAGCTGCGCTTCGAGGATTTCAGCACCGTCACGCGCGACATCACCTTGCCCAGCGCCACGGCGGACGCCGCCGCCATCCTGCGCGCCAGCCGCGATTGTTTGCGGCGCGTGCCATTTGAAAAGAAAATCCGCCTGCTGGGCGTGCGCATCTCGACCTTGTCCGATCCGGCCATCGTGACGCGGCAGGCGCCGGCCCAGGCGGAGCTGTTTCCCGCCCTGTAGCGGCATTCCCCACGCATCAACTACACCGCGCCAGTCCGCGCTTTTGACGGCATTCCCGTGTCGAAAGTGTAGAATGGCGTTCCCCTGGCACTACTGAAACAAACGGAAGACAAAAACTATGTGGTTCAAGAATCTTCAGATTTACCGCCTGCCCGCACCATGGGCCTATACGCCAGAACAACTGGAAGAGGCCTTGTCCTCGAACAAATTTACGCCGGCGACCAGCATGGATCTGATGCGCCAGGGCTGGGATACGCCACGCCCGAACGGCGGCCTGGTCCATGTGGTCAACAAGCAGATGCTGATCCTGCTGGGCACGGAAAAGAAACTCTTGCCAGCGACCGTCATCAACCAGGTGGCCAAGGCCCGCGCTGCCGAGATGGAAGAAGCGCAAGGCTTTGCACCCGGTAAAAAAGCCATGAAGGAATTGAAGGAGCGCGTGGCCGACGAGTTGCTGCCGCGCGCCTTCAGCATCCGCAGCAACGTCTGGACGTGGATCGATCCCGTCAATGGCTGGCTGGTGGTCGATGCCGCCAGCCCGGCAAAAGCCGATGAAGTCATCAAGCTGCTGTTGAAAGCCGTCGACAAACTGCCGCTGGAAAGCCTGCGCGTGCAGCGCTCGCCCGTGGCGGTGATGACGGAATGGCTGCAAGCGGACGATGCGCCGGCCGGCTTCACGGTCGACATGGACACGGAATTGCGCGCCACGGGCGAAAGCAAGGCCACCGTGCGCTACGTGCGCCACACCCTGGAAGCGGACGACGTGCGCCGCCACATCGCGGCCGGCAAGCAGTGCACGCGCCTGGCCATGACGTGGAACGACAAGATCTCGTTCGTGCTGACGGAGTCCCTGGCTATCAAGAGCGTCAAGCCGCTGGACGTGATCAAGGAAACGGAATCGAGCACGAAGAACGACGAAGAGCGTTTCGACGGCGACGTGATGCTGATGACGGGCGAGCTCGCCAAGCTGATGGCCGACGTGGTCGAAGCCCTTGGCGGTGAAGCGACTGCATAAGCGCAGTCATGCCGGTACGAAAAAGGAGCTGCGGCTCCTTTTTTTTCGCCTATGCAATGTGTTGCTGCATAAAAAAAGCGCCTTGCACGGTGGGGTGCAAGGCGCTTTTCAGACAAGCTAATTCACAACGTCAAATTAGAACTTGTAGTTGCCGGTGATGTAGAACGAACGCATCATTGGATCGGCGTAGCGTGGGTCGAAACCAACCTGGTGGCCCGACGAAGAGCGCAGCGACAGCGGCGGTGCACGGTCGAACAGGTTTTTGATGCCTGCGCGGATCGTGGTTTGCTTGTCAAAGGCGAAACGCGCTTGCCAGTCGAACGTCGTGTATGACGGAACTTGCAGGCGGAAATCCTTCACTTCTTTTTTGGTGGCCACGTCGTACACGGTAGCTGTCGCATCGGTGTAACCGTTACGGTAGTTGACGGTCACCGTGTTGCTCAGGCGGCCCGTATCCAGGGTCGTCGTCAGCTTCATCAGGTTGCGGAACGTGACTTCGTTGGTGTCGCCGAAGAAGTCCATGTTGCTGGTGTAGATATTGTCGCTACCAGCTTTGGTGTAGTTCGCGTGCAACATGTGCGTACCGCTCAGTTGGGCGGTCAGCTTGCCGAAGTCAAACTTGTGGTTGGCCGACAGATCCCAGTCGATACCACGGTATTCCTTCTTGCCGATGTTGACCGACAGTTTCTTGAAGGCGTAGTAGGGATTGCCGGTCGACGGTTCGATATATTGCGTGAAGCTCGTCGCGTACTTGACTGGATCGGCAAATGCCTGCGCTTCGGTGATTTCCGATACGGCATTGCGCAGTTTCACGTCCCACAGGTCGGCGCCGAACGAGAAGGCCGCGCTAGGCTCGACACGGAAGCCCAGGGTGAACTGTTTCGATTTTTCCGATTGCAGTTCAGGATTGCCTTCCGACATGGCGTTGTATTGCGTTGCTTCCGCGCGACACAGTGCCGTACCTGGGTAAGGGCAATCAAATTTCTTGGCAGTAAAGCCTGCAGTGACCAATGGCTGTGCCAGGTCCAGCATGCTTGGCGCCTTGAAGCCCGTGCCGTAGGAGCCGCGGATCAGCACGGTTTGTACCGGCTGCCAGCGTGCCGATACCTTGTAGGTATTGGCGCTGTCTTTTTTACCGACAGTTTTGCTGTTCCGCTTGTCATCGATCGCCTTGACAGCATCGTAACGGCCGCCAACGGTCATTTCGAAGGACTTGGTCAGCGGTGCCAGCAACTCGACGAACGCGCCGTAGGTATCGCGGCTCAAGTCGTAGGCAGGCGAGGTGTTGAAGTTGTAGATATCCTTCGACGTGCCGTTGCTGTCTGGCGACTGCTCGTAGCGGTAGGTGCGGTAATCGCCACCGATACCCAGGCTGGCCTTGCCGCCTGGCAGGTCGAACAGTTCACGCGAACCGTGCGTGTCGACGCCGCGCATGGTGGTCGATGCGGTACGGATCGAACCGATGAACTGCGCGCCAGCGATTTGCGACTGCACGGATGGCTTTTGCGTTGTTGCAAACGGATTGAAATCCGGATTGGCGAGGATGTCCTTGAAGCCTTGATTTGTCGCGTAACCGCCCGTGTAGCGCTCGTCGATCGAGTTTTGCGACCAGGTCAGGCCGCTTTCGAAGTTCCAGGCGCCCAGTTCACCTTCCACGCCCACCACCATGTGCTTGGTTTCGGTGATGGTGTTGCTGGCGCGCAGGCCGAAGTCCGTCGTACGGTAGTTGGCGGTGACCGACTTGACGTCGGCACGTTGCGCTGGCGTCAGGTAGGGCGACACATAGGTGTTGTACAGCGCGCTGTCCTTGGCGATCGAAATCGGAATCGGATTGGCGGCGATACGCGCGGTCAGGTCGAAGCGCGAGTAGGCGACTTCGGCGAACGCGTTTAGGTTGTCGTTCAGCTTGTACGTGCCTTTGGTAAACAGGCTGTCGCGTTTCGATTGCGGCACGATTTCCACGGTGGAACCGGTGTCGAAACCGCAAGCGCGTGCATTGCTGGTGGTGAGGTCGAAACCTGTAGGGCATTCGCCGGTCATCTCCAGGTAAGGCGTGAATGCGGTCGAGACACTGTCTTTTGTCTTGTAGGCAACGGTGGCGCCTGCTGGTGCAGCCGAGGTGCTGGTGCGGTCCCAGATGTAGTTCTTGCCGCCGCGGGCGAATTTCAGGTACGAGCTATCGGCGAACGTACGGTCGGTAGCGCGCAGTTTCGACTGCTCGTCGTGGCGGTACGAGACCAGCACGTTGAAGCGGTCTTCGTCCAGGTCGCCGAAACCATAGGTGACGCTGGTATTCCAGGTGTTGCCGCCCTTGTCTTCCGGAGCGCTGTAAGTGGCTTCCAGGGTGGCGCCTTGCTGGTTTTTCTTCAGGATGAAGTTGACTACGCCGGCGATGGCGTCCGAGCCGTACAGGGCCGAAGCGCCGTCGGTCAGCACTTCGACGCGCTCAACGGCGCTCATCGGGATGGCGTTCAGGTTGACCGTGGTGCCGGAACCTTGTGGCGCGATGCGGCGGCCGTTCAACAGCACCAGGGTATAGGTCTCGCCGATACCGTGCAGCGATGCGCTGGTATTGCCGCCCGAATTCGAACCAGCGGCGACTGCGCCGATGGTGAAGCCTTGCATGGCTGGCAGAGCTTGGATCAGGTCGGCTACCGAAGTGGCACCCGATTTGGCGATCGCTTCTTGCGACAGACGCTGCACAGGCAAGGCGCCTTCGACAGCGATACGCTTGATGCTCGAACCGGTAATTTCAACTTTTTGAATTGCTTCGTCCGCCATGGATTGGCCAGAGAACAAGACGCTACCTGCCAGAACGGTCAGGGCCAGGCGTACGCTGCGTACGCCAATTTTTTCTTTAAATGCCATTGTAACAATTACTCCGTAGTAGTTTTAATAACGACAAGCAGTACACGAGCACGTATAAGCCATCGGATAGATGACCAGCGGTGCTCGTGTACGGTAGGCGGAACCACGTCGGTAGGAGGTGGAAGACTACTTAGCGCAATATTGTTATAAATGCACTTTTGACTTGTCGAGGCGAACATTATGTCGTCTCAGCAAGAAAAAATGCATATCAACCGTGTCGGATTTGGCAATAAATTACGGATACAGAAGAATATTTAAGTTAATTGTTAAATCGCAGTTTTATATTTAATAATATCGGTGTTTTTAAAAATGATGAATGGCGTTTTTTTACAACATAAAATTATTGTATTGGCAATTCGATGTTTTGCCTGCAATAATTCGACGAAATCTGTCGCATTGCAGAATTTTTGAAAGGCAAAAAAACGTAAAAAAAACCCGTTGAAAACGGGCTGGTCGAATTGTGACAACGTGCCAGTCAGACCGTGTGCCAGTCTGCCTGCCGCGTCCTGTCCGGCATCGGCTTACAAAGGCTGGAATACGCCGGCGGCGCGGTTCTTTTGCACATTGTCCCAGGCGAAGATCTGGCCATTCATGGCCACGTACACGCCGGCTGGCAAGGTTTGCGCCACGCCGCAGGCAAAGCCGAGGTTGAACAGGGCGTCGGAGTTGTCGATTTCGTAGGGAATCATGGCGCCCGTCAATATCACCGTTTGCTGCAGGTTCGCCGCGCCCAGCACTTGCGCCGTTTCGCGCATGGTGTCGGTGCCGTGGATGATGACGATGGCTTTCTCCTGCGCCGCGCGGCACGAGGCCAGCACGCGCTGACGGTCCGCATCTTGCATGTCGAGTGAATCGAGCAGGGGCAATTGCTCCAGCGCCACGGGCGCCGTCATGCGCGCGCGGGCAATCGCTGCCGGCAAATGACTGTCGGAAAAGCCCAGGGTACCGTTCAATTCGTTGTAGTGTTTGTCGAAAGTGCCGCCAGTGGCGAGTATGCGCAAAGTCATGATGTGGTCACGATGTCAGTGGAGAATGACGCGCATGATAGCGTGGATTGTGTGCCTTGCGTGAATGGCGGACCGCGGCGGGCCGTTGCGGATCGCATCTGGAAAATTTGGCCATCTGTGAGTACACTGGTTTCTTTGTTTGCCTGCCACCCCGACTCCGTATGAAAGCGCTCGCTCCCGGCACCGTCATTTTTCACCGCCACCGCGGTTACGGGGTGATCACGTCCGTCAATTTGCTGACGGGCTGGATCGCCGCCCGTTTCGGCAGCGAAGCGCGCACCCTGGACCTGAACCTGTCGACCGACGACGTGCAGTTTGCCGATGGCGAAGCGATCCTGTTTAGGCGCGCGCCACCGGACCGCATGCCGCACGCGCGCCTGATGGCCATGGTGCGCGAGCTGCACCAGGCCGGCTATCAAAAACTGTATCTGTATTCGTGGCCGAAACCGTCGGGCCTGCACTGGCGCTGGCATTTGTTTACGGGGCCGCGCGACTGGATGCAGCGGCCCTGGCGCGAAGGCTGGTACGGTTCGGGCGCCGATTACAACGTCAACCCCGTGATGGGCTGGGGCGATACGCCCGGCGCCACCACTGGCGAGCTGATCGACGCCCTGGCCCGTTTCGACCCGCAAGGCCTGGCGCAGGCGCTGGGACGCGACGACGACCATAGCGCGTGGTTTGGCCGTGTCTGCGACGCCTTATTACCCAATTACATGTACAGCCTGGACATGCAGCGCACGCCAGGCGAACCCTTGCCCGACATGCCGCCCGTGCCGGTCGTGGCCGTGCGCGCCGGCGTGGCGCCGTACCGTGGGCCGGACATCGCCTGGCCGCCCGGCTGGGCCGGCCTGTGGCGCGGCCGCCACGTGCTGCCCGCGCCCGCCATCCGCATCACGGGCGAGCCGGACTTGCTGAAGGGCTTTCAGCGTTCCTGAAGGGCTTGCCGCGCATGCTGCAATGCTTCGGGATTGAGCAGGCGCGTGCATTGACCCTGCGTAAAATCAACGATGTTTTGCAAGGCGTAGCGGAAATACAGCTCATAGCTGTCACGCTCGACGTAGCCCAGGTGGGGCGTGGCCAGCACGTTCGGCAGCAGCAGCAATGGCGAGCCTGGCGGCAGCGGCTCGTCCGTAAACACGTCCAGCGCGGCGGCGCCCGGGCGCCCCTGCGGCAACGCCGCTTCCAGCGCGCCATCGGCGACCAGCTCGGCGCGGCTGGTGTTGACGAACAGGGAAGTGGGCTTCATGCGCGCCAGGTCCTCGCTTGTTACCAGCCCGCGCGTGGCGTCGGATAGGCGCAGGTGCAAGGTCAATACGTCTGCCTGTTCAAAGAAGGCCTCGCGCGATGTTGCCGCCGTATCGCCGGCCGCCACGGCCGCCGCGCGGCTCGCTTCGCTGCCCCACACGAGGATGGTCATGCCGAAAGCGCGGCCATAGCCGGCGATCAATTGACCGATCTTGCCGTAGCCCCAGATCGCCAGAGTGCGCCCCTTCAATACCGTGCCAAGCGTGTTGCGCTGAGGTTCCAGCGACGACGTCTGCCACAGCCCTTCCTGTAAATGTTGCGCGTAGGGCACGATCTTGCGCTGCGCCGCCATGATCAGCGCCCACGTCAGTTCGGCCGGCGCCGTGGGTGAACCGATGCCTTCCGCGATGGCGATGCCCAGCTCGGTGGCGGCCGGCACATCGATGTGTCCGCTGACCTTGCCCGTTTGCGAAATCAGTTTCAGGTTCGGTAACTTCGACAGCAAGGCCCGGTTGAAACTGCTGCGTTCGCGGATCAGCACCAGGGCGTCGAACGGCGCCAGGCGTATCGCCAGCTGGCCCAGGCCCCGTGCCGTATTGCTGAACACTTTGACCTCGTGGCCATCGAGCAACTGGAAGCAATCGAGGCCGCGCACGGCATCCTGGTAATCATCAAGTATGGCAATTTTCATGGTGGATGGCCGATTTTAGTGAGGATTTGGTAGGGAAATAACAGGATACGGAAAATGCTGAATAGCCTACTACATTAGTCAAGCTATTCTCCTACATTTTTGCGAGAATAGCTGTTACGCGGGTGTACAATCGCCGGCACTTTTGAAGCTTCCTGATTATAGTTATAGCGCAAACTGTTCCTGCAGCCTGGGTGCATGATCCAGGTACACGACACCAGAGCCCTGCCCGCGTGAACACACCGCCCGCAGTGAGCCGCAGCCACTTCTCAACGATGCTGCCTGTCTTGCCGGAACGACCAGAATTTCTTTTATTGGTATTGGAGGTAATATGAATCAGCCCGTCATGGGTGGCGTCGCCGCACTCAACGTCCCAGCTTATATTAAACAACAGAAACTGATCAACTGGGTGGCCGACATTGCCGCGCTGACCAAGCCAGAGCGTATTTACTGGTGCGATGGCTCGCAAGAAGAGTACGAGCGCCTGTGCGCTGAAATGGTTGCCAACGGCACCATGAAAAAACTGAATGCCGAGAAGCGCCCGAATTCCTACCTGGCCTGCTCCGATCCGAGCGACGTGGCCCGCGTCGAAGACCGCACGTATATCTGCTCGGCAACGAAAGAAGCGGCTGGCCCGACGAACAACTGGACCGAACCTGGCGAAATGCGCCACACCTTGAACGGCCTGTTCGACGGCTGCATGCGTGGCCGCACCATGTACGTCGTGCCATTCTCGATGGGCCCGCTGGGCTCGCCGATCGCGCACATCGGCGTGGAACTGTCCGATTCGCCGTATGTCGCCGTCAACATGAAGATCATGACCCGCATGGGCCGTGCCGTGTACGACGTGCTGGGCACGGATGGCGAGTTCGTGCCGTGCGTGCACAGCGTGGGCGCACCGCTGGCCGCTGGCCAGGCCGACGTGAAATGGCCGTGCAACAGCACCAAGTACATCGTGCATTTCCCAGAGACACGCGAAATCTGGTCCTTCGGTTCCGGCTACGGCGGCAACGCCTTGCTGGGCAAGAAATGTTTCGCCCTGCGCATCGCCTCGAACATGGGCTACCAGGAAGCGCAAGCATCGGACAACAATCCGGGCTGGCTGGCCGAACACATGCTGATCCTCGGCGTGGAATCGCCGGAAGGCAAGAAGCATTATGTGGCGGCGGCGTTCCCGTCGGCTTGCGGCAAGACCAACTTCGCCATGCTGATCCCGCCTGCAAGTTTTAACGGCTGGAAAGTGACCACCATCGGCGACGATATCGCCTGGATCAAGCCGGGTGCCGATGGCCGTTTGTACGCCATCAACCCGGAAGCCGGTTATTTTGGCGTGGCGCCGGGCACCAACGAAAAAACCAATTACAACTGCATGGCCTCGATGCGCGACAACACGATCTTCACCAACGTGGCGCTGACGGACGATGGCGACGTGTGGTGGGAAGGTTTGACGAAAGAAGCGCCTAGCCATTTGATCGACTGGCAAGGCAAGGACTGGACGCCAGCGTCCGGCACCAAGGCGGCGCATCCGAACGCGCGCTTCACGGTGGCGGCAACGCAAAACCCCGTGATCGACGCCGCCTGGGACGATCCGGCCGGTGTGCCGATCTCGGCCTTCATCTTCGGCGGCCGCCGCTCCACCACCGTGCCGCTGGTGACCGAAGCGCGCAACTGGGTCGAAGGCGTCTACATGGCCGCCACCATGGGCTCGGAAACGACGGCCGCGGCCGTGGGCCAGATGGGCGTCGTGCGCCGCGATCCATTTGCCATGTTGCCGTTTATCGGCTATAACATGAGCGATTACTTCCAGCACTGGCTGGACATGGGCGTCAAGGTGGGCAAGGTCAACCCGGCCGCCCTGCCGAAGATCTACTGCGTCAACTGGTTCCGTACGGACGAGGCTGGCAAATTCGTCTGGCCTGGCTTCGGCGACAATATGCGCGTGCTCAAGTGGATGCTCGAGCGTATCGAAGGCAAGGCGGGCGGCGTGGAAAATCTGTTCGGCACGACGCCGCAGTATGGCGATCTGAACTGGGATGGCTTGCCATTCACGCAGCAACAGTTCGACACCATCACGTCGATCGACAAGGCCGCGTGGGTGGAAGAGTTGAAATTGCATACGGAGTTGTTTGAAAAACTCGCGTATCATCTGCCGCAAGAATTGGCAGATCACAAGGCTGCGCTGGAAAAGCGGCTGAGTGCATAACTAAGTTAGCGTAAAGCGGCATCTGACAAGCGTAGTAGCTTGTCAGGTGTTGAGAGTTGTAGTGGGGGAGAAACACGCTGGCAAAGACTGGCGTGCGATAAATGACACGCCGGCAATGACTGGGGTGCTATCAAAAAGAGA
>NZ_JABXFH010000014.1:0-128687 GCF_013372745.1 Janthinobacterium sp. BJB401
GGCCGGGCCGGTTGGCCCGACCCTTCGAATCCCCCGCGCACGCCCCGCAGGGGGCGTGCTTCTCTCCGCCTACAGACGAAAAAAAAGCTACCCGAGGGTAGCTTTTTCTTTTTCGTCTTTGGCGGAGAGAGGGGGATTCGAATCTTGACTGAAAATGCGCATGGTTGGCTGATTTCATCGGATGGCATATTCACGAGTACCCCAAATTTTCCCCTTAACAGAAAATTGCCAAAATAACCACAAACCAATGCGACAAAATATCCGTTCGCACTAAAACTTGAAAATTCTTGTCTCGGTGGTTCGCTTTCGCCGCAGGCCACCAAGAACATACTTGACGCAACGCCAACTATTACTGGTTGGCGTTTTTGTTTGTGGAACGAAACGTCCTTGTGTCTGGTCTATTTCCGGCTTTTCTCGTACTCCTTGATACTTCACTCACTATAACCGCCGCAGGCATCTTGTATTAGTCTGCCTTCCTAAAAACCCAATCAAACCAGTGACACCTGCGCCGTCCTTAATGAAGGCACGCAGAGAAGCAACGCGCACGAGCTTGAACATCAAATTCGCCTGACTAGCTCACGGCCTTCCCAAAAAGTAGCCCATTGACAATCGTCCATTGCCGTTTTGAAATTTTTGCTCTACTCTGCTCCATTTGTCATAAAGTGTCCATTCCTTGACCATCAAAGCATCCAAGACGAAATCCTTGCCATTAAGCAAGTTCAGAATACCTAAAGGTCACTGATTGGACTAACTTTTAGCACATTGCGGCGAAAAAGGTCCCTGTCTTCAAAGCATGTGGGACGTGCGATTTTCTCGCGCAGACATTGACCACTAATCAACGAAGGCGCCAGTCTCAACCACTACGGTCGAAGCTTGCCTATCGACTATCAAATGATACGGGAAAGAAATAATGCTTAGACTAACTATAGGAGACGAATTTCGAGGAAAATACCTCATAGGGACAGCTATTGAGCGCTCCAATGAAACCCTTGGGCTGGAATATGATCAAATCTGAGGCACAAACCCGTTCTAAGCTAATTGACCAGCAGCTCGCGCAGTCCGGCTGGAACGTCAAAGACCCCACACATGTCATTGAAGAATTCGACATTCTAACCACGTTGCCAGAAGGCGTTGCCGAATCTCGTACTCCCTATGAAGGCCACCAGTTCAGTGACTACGTCCTGCTGGGCAAAGATCGAAAACCACTGGCGGTGATTGAAGCCAAAAAAACCAGCCGGGAGGCCGCTATTGGTCGTGAGCAAGCCAAGCAGTATTGCTACAACATCCAGAAACAGTTGGGTTGTGAGCTGCCATTTTGCTTCTACGCCAATGGCCACGAAACTTATTTCTGGGATCTAGAAAATGCGCCACCACGCAAAGTAGTGGGCTTTCCTACGCGCGACGATCTGGAGCGCTTTGCCTATATCCGCCGCAACCGCAAACCGCTGACGCAGGAGTTCATCAATACCTCGATTGCCGGTCGTGATTACCAAATTCGCGCTATCCGCTCGGTACTCGAGGGCATCGAGCGGAAGAAGCGCGATTTCCTGCTAGTGATGGCAACCGGCACCGGTAAAACCCGCACCTGCATTGCCATGGTCGATGCGCTGATGCGTGCTGGCCATGCCGAAAAAGTGCTGTTCCTTGTCGACCGTATCGCCTTACGCGAGCAGGCGCTGGCGGCCTTCAAAGAGCACATGCCCAACGAGCCACGCTGGCCCAATGTTGGCGAGAAACTCATCGCTAAAGACCGCCGCGTGTATGTTGCCACTTACCCGACGATGCTCAACATCATCCGGGACGAGGCACAGCACCTCTCGCCGCACTTCTTCGATTTCATTGTGGTCGATGAAAGCCATCGCTCCATTTACAACACCTATGGCGAAGTACTCGATTATTTCAAAACCATCACGTTGGGTTTGACTGCCACGCCAACAGACATCATCGATCACAACACTTTTCAGATCTTCCATTGTGAAGACGGCCTACCGACCTTTGCCTATACCTTCGAGGAGGCCGTGAACAACGTGCCGCCTTACCTTAGTAATTTTCAGGTGATGAAGATTCAGACCAAGTTTCAGATGGACGGTATTAGCAAGCGTACCATTTCATTGGACGACCAGAAAAAGCTGATCCTACAAGGCAAAGAGGTTGAAGAAATCAACTTCGAAGGCTCGCAGCTCGAAAAACAGGTGATCAACAAAGGTACCAACACCCTAATCGTCCGAGAATTCATGGAAGAGTCTATCAAGGACGCTAACGGTGTACTACCTGGCAAGACCATCTTCTTCTGCGCCACCAAGGCACACGCCCGGCGCATAGAGGAAATTTTCGACAAGCTCTATCCGCAATACCACGGCGAACTGGCCAAAGTGCTGGTGTCGGACGATCCGCGCGTATATGGCAAAGGTGGTCTGCTCGATCAATTCACGAACAACGATATGCCGCGTATTGCCATCAGCGTGGATATGCTCGACACTGGCATTGACGTGCGCGAAATCGTCAATCTTGTGTTCGCCAAGCCGGTATACTCTTACACCAAATTCTGGCAGATGCTCGGGCGCGGCACACGACTGCTAGAGACAAGCAAACCCAAACCATGGTGCCTTGAGAAAGATGTGTTCCTGATTCTCGATTGTTGGGACAACTTCGAATACTTCAAGCTCAATCCCAAGGGCAAAAAACTCAAGCCGCAGATGCCGCTGCCCGTGCGGCTGGTTGGTCTGCGCCTAGATAAGATCGAGAAGGCCATCGACAGTGGCCATACAGAAATCACCGGCCGCGAAATCACGAAGCTGCGCCTGCAAATTGCCGCGCTGCCCAAAGAGTCGGTGATAATCAAAGAAGCCGCCGCTGCACTGGCGCGACTGGAAGAGGAGAATTTCTGGATCAGCCTCCCCCATGAGCGGCTGGAGTTCTTGCGTACCGAAATCAAGCCGCTGTTCCGTACCGTCTCCGAAGCCGACTTCAAAGCCATGAGGTTTGAGCGTGACTTACTAGAATACTCATTGGCCGTTCTGAACGAAGACAAAGAACAGGCAGAAACGATCAAGGAAGGCATCGTGAAACAAATCAGCGAGTTGCCACTCTCGGTCAGTTTCGTGAAGCAAGAGGAATCGCTGATCCGGGTCGCGCAAGCCAGCCATTACTGGGCCAAGGCCAACGAAGACGCTTTCGACGAGATGGTTGCCAAGCTCGGCCCACTGATGAAGTTCCGCGAACAAAGCATCGGCCAAGAGCAAATGCATCTTGATCTTACCGATGAACTGCACAAAAAGGAATGGGTGGAATTTGGCCCCCAGCATGAAGCCGCAAGCATAACTCGCTACCGCGAGATGGTCGAGGCGTTAATAGTCGAACTGACCGAATACAACCCGGCGCTTCAAAAGATCAAGAATGGTGAGTCGGTGAGTACAGACGAGGCCAACGAACTGGCGAATCTGCTACACGAGGAGTACCCCCACATCACCGAAAACCTGCTGCGACAAGCCTACAAAAATCGCAAAGCGCATTTCATTCAGTTCATCCGCCACATTCTTGGCATCGAGGCGCTGCAAAGCTTCCCCGATACTGTCGGCGAGGCGTTCGATCGATTCATCCGCGTGCACACCACACTTAACACCCGCCAGCTGGAATTTCTTAGCTTGCTGAAGAAATTCATTGTTGAGCGCGACAAGGTCGAAAAACGCGACCTCATCAGCACGCCCTTTACGGTCATTCACCCACAGGGCATACGCGGCGTGTTCAGTCCTACCGAGATCAACGAAATCCTGCAACTGACCGAACGGTTAGCCGCATAACGAACAGGTAATCCCATGCTTCAAAATAACCCCGAACTCAAAAGCAAGATCGACCAACTCTGGAACAAATTCTGGAGCGGCGGCATCAGTAATCCGCTCACTGCCATCGAACAGATCACCTACCTACTGTTCATGAAGCGGCTCGATGAGCTGGACCAGAAAAAGCAGGCCGATGCCGAATTCACAGGAGAAAAGTACACATCAAAATTTGAAGGAAAATGGATTTCGCCCGAGTACCGCGCAAAAGCAAGGGAGGGCGACACCCAGGAAGAAACCGACAAACGTCACGCCGACGCAAAGATATATGAAATCGAAAAGCACACACTCCGCTGGAGCGAATTCAAGCGCATGCCAGCAGAAGAGATGCTACAGCACGTGCAAGGCAAGGTATTTCCGTTCCTAAAGGATCTGAATGGAGCCGAATCCAACTTCACCCATCACATGAAGAACGCCGTATTCATCATTCCAAAACCAGCCTTGTTGGTGGAAGCGGTGAAGACCATCGACGAAATTTTTGAGGTGATGGAACGCGACTCGCGGGAGAATGGCCAAGCCTTCCAGGACATCCAGGGTGACGTTTATGAAATGTTGTTGTCCGAAATTGCCTCCGCTGGCAAGAACGGGCAGTTCCGCACACCACGTCACATCATCAAGCTAGTGGCCGATCTGGTGCAGCCGCAACTGGGCCACAAGATCGCCGATCCAGCATGCGGCTCTGGCGGCTTTTTGTTGGGTGCTTACCAGTACATCGTCACTCAACTAGCCATCAAGGAAGCGGCCAAAGACCTGCCACTCGACGAAGATGGCTTCGTGCGCACATCAGTCGCTGCCGCACTTACCGAAAAAGCCCAGGCCATTCTTTCAAGCTCGCTATGGGGTTACGACATCGATGCCACCATGGTGCGGCTGGGCCTGATGAACCTGATGATGCACGGCATCGACGAGCCGCACATCGACTACAAGGACACTCTCAGCAAGAGCTACACCGAAGAATCCGAATACGACATTGTGATGGCCAATCCTCCCTTCACCGGTAGCATCGACAAGGGCGACATCAATGAAAATCTGCAACTGAGCACCACAAAAACCGAGTTGCTGTTTGTCGAGAATATATACCGACTGCTGAAAAAGGGCGGCACCGCTTGCGTAATCGTGCCGCAGGGCGTGTTGTTCAGCTCCGGTGGCGCTTTCAAGACCCTACGCCAGCTGCTGGTGGAGCGCTGTGACCTCAAGGCCGTCATTACGATGCCTAGCGGTGTGTTCAAGCCGTATGCCGGAGTGAGCACCGCGATTCTCTTGTTCACTAAGGTCTGGGGCCCAAAAGACAAGGTCACTCAGCCCGCCACTGAAAACGTCTGGTTCTATGAAATGGCCGCCGACGGCTATTCGTTGGACGACAAACGCAGTAAGCAAGAAGGCAACGGCGACCTGCAAGACGTCATCGCCAAATACAACGCCCGCAACCCAGCCACCGATACCGACCGCACTGCGAAGTGCTTCATGGTGCCCCGCGCTGAGATCGCGGACGAGGAGAATGACTACGACCTTTCGCTATCCCGCTACAAAACGAATGTGTTCGAGGAAGTGCACTACGATGCGCCAGGCATGATTCTGGATCGACTGATTCAATCGGAAGTGGGCGATGTGGATGAGGCAGAACTGGACAAAATGCAAAGTGGCATCGTGCGTGAGTTGCTAGAGTTGCGGGAGTTAATCGGATGAGGTATGAAAAACTCTCTGGGCTGTTAGATATTTCAATTGGCAGGACACCATCAAGGAACGAGCCCACATATTGGGGAAAAGGACATCCATGGGTCTCAATTCGTGATCTGAGTTCGAAAACCGTCACTGATACAAAAGAGCAGATTACGGATCTGGCCGTTAAAGAGGTTCGGTGTAAGATGGTCAAAAAGGGGACCTTACTTTTTAGCTTCAAGTTGACCATAGGCAAGATGGCGTTTGCCGGCTGCGACCTGTTCACGAATGAAGCGATTGCTGCCTTTTCTATAAAGGACGACAAAAAACTCAATTCTGAATTTCTCTACTATGCATTGCAGTCAGCAACCTATGGCGGGTCGAACCAGGCCGCAATGGGAAAGACGCTAAATTCAAAGTCTCTCGCCGAGATCGAGATTCCTATCCCGCATCTTGACGATCAAATTCGCATTGCGTACCTGCTTGGCAAAGTGGAAGGGTTGATCGTCCAACGCAAACAACACCTGCACCAGCTCGACGATCTAATCAAGAGTGTATTTCTGGAGATGTTTGGCGACCCGGTTCGAAATGAGAAGGCGTGGGACAAGCCAGCACTGAAGGCATTTGGCAAAATTTCCACGGGCAATACGCCACCCAGAAATGACCCCACGAATTACAACAATGAATTCGTCGAATGGATTAAAACCGACAACATCGGTGCCGAGGCCGTTTTCGTCACGTCATCTACCGAGCACCTTTCTGAGGTAGGTGCGAAAAAGGCTCGAACAGTAACAAACGGGGCTCTACTTGTTGCTTGCATTGCAGGCAGCGTCGAATCAATTGGGCGCGCGGCACTTACAAACAGAACAGTGTCCTTCAACCAACAGATCAATGCCATCCAGCCAGGTACGGATGTCAATCCCTTGTATTTGTATGGTCTTTTTAAATTATCCAGAGCTTATATACAAAGTCAAGCATCAAAAGGAATGAAGAAGATTCTGACAAAAGGTGATTTCGAGCAGATCACGATGATCAAACCACCAATCGATATCCAGGACCAATTCGCCGTCATCGTAGAAAAAATCGAAGGCATTAAGTCCCACTACCGGAAAAGCCTCACCGATCTAAAAACCCTTTACGACGCGCTGAGCCAACAGGCATTTAAGGGCGAACTGGATTTGTCGCGCGTGCTCATGTCTGAGGTAAAACCTGAGGAAGTTAACGCCATGGTGATAGAAACGTCACATGCCCCCGTCGAAGAAGGTGTCACCATTGACCTGCCAGACACTAATATTCTTTTGGATGCGCTTGATAACGAAGAGGCTCGACGCACATTGATGACGCAATGGCTAGAGGCCTATCGCGGCCAACTGGGCGATACACCTTTTTCGGTACAGCGCTTTATGGCGGCAGCGCAAACTCGGCTAGCGGAATTGCATGTTGATGATGATTTCGAGCTAGGCGCGAGCGACTACGAATACATCAAGACTTGGGTATTCGAGTCACTAACGCATGGCTTACTCCAGCAATCTCGTGACATCACTGGCCACGATGAAAATGGGAAACCGATTTTTGGTAATATCCTAGAGATCAAGAGCGGAGTCAGGCCTTGAAACTGTTGCGTATAAAAATCACCGACCCAATGGGATTTCGGAGCCTGAAGCCGGGCTTTGAGTATCACTTTCGGAACGAGCGTAGCTTGCAGGAGGAACTAGTTAATCCAGAAGGCTTCGCGCCTTTCGTTTGCGCCGGTCCAAATGGCAGCGGAAAATCCAATTTACTAGAAGTTCTGGCAGCAATATTTTTTCAGCTCGAAGTGCAACGCGTTCGCAGAACCTTTCTCCCCCTTATCTTTAATTACGATCCGCAGGACAACACAAACGGTATCCAAGACAAAGACGGCAGTCCCAACGCGTACGAACTGGAATATTTAATCAAATTGCCCTTTGGGGCCTTGCCAGAATCACAGCGGTACGCTCACGTTCGGATAAGCAAAGAGCCAGATGCTTCACCCCAAATGCACTGGCTGAACCCAAACAACTTTGCGGCATTTAGTAAAGATCTCGCCGCCGATGGTTTGTGCGGCGAGCACGAACGAAAGTTTTTGCTGCCTGAATATGTACTGGGCTATTCATCGGGCGAAAACGAAATACTTAGTCTGCCTTTCTTCAAGATGCGTTTCATACAGTTAGACGAATACTTGAATTGTTTGAAAGAACAACTACAGTATCCAGGCCGCCCAGAAACACGAATGGCATATCTCGACAATAGCTTTAGTCAAGCCATCTTACTGTGCAATCTATTGATGCAGGAGGACCACGTATTACGCCCTTTTCGCGACGATGTAGGTATTGAGGAACTAAAAGAATTTCGCATTATTATCAAGCGCAGCATTGAAGTATCGGAAAATGTCGCCGAAGGATTCATGACAGATGACTATGTCGAAAAAGGGTATGTTCAAGACAGCTACGCTACTTCAAATCCCGCTTTGAGAAGAGATAGCGAAACCAATCGCTATACCGTCAACCTGATGCAGCTTCTGGAAGCCGGATCAGATTCGGCGGAAACATTTGATCCAATAGTCACTCGGCTGAAACGCTGCGCCACATGTTGGTATGTAGATGAGGCCACAGATACGCTCGTGCTGGACTACTTTGTGAACAATGAGACGCGTGAGGCATTCCGCGACAATTTCGATTATGGATTCTATAAATCACCATTGGCGCTGTTCCATTC
This sequence comes from Janthinobacterium sp. BJB401, assembly GCF_013372745.1. Classification (NCBI taxonomy): domain Bacteria; kingdom Pseudomonadati; phylum Pseudomonadota; class Betaproteobacteria; order Burkholderiales; family Oxalobacteraceae; genus Janthinobacterium; species Janthinobacterium sp. BJB401. Next base: position 8,232 of record NZ_JABXFH010000014.1, read on the forward strand.
CTTTCAGGTTTTGCTATCGCTGAACTTATATACGGTGAGCGATACGCTAAAAAATGACGTGTACCGCTCCAATAGCCACTATGTAAGCGAGACTGTACCGACGCTGGCATCAGATCAGCGCATAATGCGCCTCAAACATTTTTATTTCACGAAGCAAGGCGTAGAAAAGCCGATGCTGCTCAAAGAACTATCGGACGGCGAATACCAATTGCTGCACAGTCTGGGGTTATGCCTGCTCTTCCGCAACACCAACAGCCTGTTCCTGCTGGATGAACCAGAAACCCATTTCAATCCTGATTGGCGTGCCAACTTCATTACTCAACTGAAGCAATGCCTACCTGATGAGGCCAATGAAAATGTAAATCAGGAAATGTTAATCACCACACACTCGCCATTTTTGATATCCGATAGCAAACCTGAGAAGGTACTGCTGTTCACCAAGAATAAGGAAAATGACACGGTCAGCATTAGTCAACCCGAATACAACACCTTAGGAGCATCGATCAACAAAATCACAATGGAGACTTTTCACAAGCAAGAAACGATTGGTCGCCGTGCCAACCAAATATTGCAAAATCTACTGTCTGATCGCGTAACTCAAAACGACCCGCATGCATTAGCTAGACGCATCATGGCGACCGTTGGCGATTCAATTGAGCGAACGTTCGCGGTGCAGTCTGTACTGGCTCGTAGTAAACAGACCAACGAAGAGGATGGGTCACACTGATGCTTTACTCATACACCCCTATTCAGCATGGCATGCGACAGATGCACACATTTGTAGGTTATATCTTTGCGAGAGTCTGGTGTAAAGCTCCTGAAAATGACTACAGTATTGACCTGTTTAGTGGCCTAACTAGCCTGCACTCGATCATTGAGCAACTCGATCGCGAAGATAAAGCTGGGGTTGACAAAGGGGCTGGTGCGTTCTTTTATCGGCACGTCAATGAAATATTTATTGAATTCAAGTCTCTGTCGTCCGATGAAATAGAAAATTTCCGAAGACTATTTTTAAATAACAATAATATCAAGGCATTATGCGAAGGGACCTTGTTGCCATTTAGGTACGAAACAGCGTCAACTACACCGCTTCAGACAAAGATCAAAAGTTTTTTTAGCGAGTTGTACAGAAGTGGTTTTTTCAACTTAAAAATTGTTAAAGACAAGATTGGCGCTGATTTGCATGACCATTACAAGGCATTTGCAAAAGCCAATGCAATGCCATGTTGTCCATTCTGCGGTCTACAACCGATGGACACGGAGTACGACGCAACTCGTGAGGCATACGACCACTATCTTCCTTCGAGCATCTATCCGTTTAACTCAGTGAATTTTAGAAATCTCACACCTGCTTGCCATAAATGCAATTCCCAATACAAAGGTGCGAAAGACCCACTATTAAGTGCCGACGGTATCAAGCGACGGGCGTTTTATCCGTACTCGTTGCATCAATATAACATCCAGATATCGCTGCAGTTTCTAAACAATGGGCAATCTCCTACCGAACCGAAACATATTCGGGTTGACCTTGCATGTCCCGGCTATGAGGAAGAAATAGCGACATGGGACTCGATCTATAAAATCAGACAGCGATTCATCGCGAAGTGCTGTTCGCCTGCCGTAAACAAAGCTTGGATGAATCGAATACTGATTGAATGTCGCAACTATGATCGTTCGCCAGAACAAGCTATGGAGGCTGAATTGCTGGCCTGCCTTGAATCACCGTGGATCGAGGCCTCGTTTTTGAAAGCTGCGTATTTACGTGAAGCTGAAAAGGCTGGCCTCATTTCCTCCATTCTGCAAACTTAATTTTGTAATCGCAGGTGGCCACCACTTTATACGATCGAACTGCCATCCGTTCCTGGCAGCAAAGCCTTGCGCCAAACCATTCGACTTATCAAAAAACTGATGTCATGGGGGATTCTTGCTGTTTAGAACATCGACATACAACAGTACAACATAACCAGGACGAACACCCAGGACACTGCAACACCAAATTCCAAATCGACCGCATGAGCCAACGCGACGACACTGGATACCACCATGATTCAATCGTTCTGAACAGTCAAAAAATAAAGCCCTAAGCTGAGTGCACGCACCTGAAAGGGCATCCTAAGGCGCCGCTTGCAGCGAAGAGCCACCGCCCGACCCACCCATATTGTTTCTAAGTCATATCCCTCGTCACAAAACTGGGCCAATATCGCTAAACGCTCCTGGATAGAAGCCACGGCGACCTTCATCATCGCTGTCTCCGACAAATTCAAGAGGATTCAATGCTGTCTTTGAATTTCCTTTGATTTCCTGATTCTCCAGAATTACAAGCTGACCTGGGCCCATCCACTTGGAGAGCCATGCATAAAAACGATCAGTAACGGTAGATGCTTCAACATCCCGTTGTTCTTTGCTCTTCGGGTCAGCATAAGACTTAAGTGGCGAATCAATGACAACAACTCCCAAATGCGGGTATCCCTTACCGACAGTATGCTCCATGACAGCGATCGTCAGGGCCGTTAGAAAAATCGCACGCTTCCCTGCACCAAAGTCCAATCGAGCACGGCCATCCAGGATGAGGTCACACACATCAGTGTCGAGCGATACAGACTGGATGCCAGTGAAGCCCCAAGAATGAAGATGTGCCTTGGCGAAAGCTGCCACCTCGTTTGCCGCGTCACCAACATTGCGGCTCAGCGGTACCTTCTTTTGTTTCTTGGCATTTGTCAGCCGCGAAAGCTCAACCATCAGCTGAATTTCTTCACCAAACTTGGCTAGTTGTTCGGATAATTCACTGCGACGAACGGCGAGGGACTTAGGATCGCCGGAGAATTCATATCGAGTTTCGTTCACACGCTCTTTCTCCGTCGCCTCATGTGCATCGAGCTCCGTGCGTATACCAAGGACAATTTGTCCCAGCTTGCCAGCACGCTCACGCTCACGAGAAAGTGCTATGCCTAGCCCTTGCCGCAGTGCGACGATTTTTTCAAGTTCAGCCTTCAAAGCTTTGCGGTAGCTTTCCTGAGCTCCTTGACGCAAATGCTTTGGATCTATTTGCACCTCGGCCGGTGTTCCACATAGTGGACATGGGACTTCCTCAAGGGCTTGAAACATGGCAACACCCTCCCAAGTCGCTCCGAGTCGCTCACTGTCACTCTTATACTTTTCGTTGAGCAGTTGAAACCGCTCAATCATGGATAGACTGTGATTCCGATCTTGCACAGCCTGGTGAAGTTCCTCACTTTTTCTTAGTATGTCGCTGCGGACATTCTTGAGCGTGCTTGCTCTTGCCTCATAGTGGCTCGTCATTGCGTTCAGCGCAACGTCCACGCGCTCAAGAGCGCTTGCTACTTCATCCTTTGTCTGCTCGCTGGGCAGGTCGGCTCGGACGCGACGTAATGCCTCTTCGATGCCAATTATTTGTCCAGCTATCCGATCAAGCTCTTTTGATGTTTTGACCAATTCAATGGCGGAATCGTCCACGCCAGTGAGAAACATATGGAAGGCACCAGTCCGTTGCGTCGCATTATTGACCGGTCCAGCAGTTGGGTCTTCACTAATCATCGTCGGCTGGGAAAGCAAGCACCAATGACGCAGGTCGCCCCCGGTGACCGAGCCGCGTTTAGAGCGAGACCTAAGTAGTTGCTTGCCCGTCGCTCCAGCTTGACGCACCAAGAAATCACTGATGTCTTCCTGCACGATCTCGCGCAAAGGATCGCCACTTTCATCCAGGTCAATTTTAATTAGGCCGGAGTCTCCACCGGCTAGAGCGCGGCGAACTTCATATGTGCCGTCATCGGTCGTAATTTCCAATATTAGCTGGTCGTAGCCTGCGGCCTCCGGAATTTTTTTTGGCAGCTTCTCACCACCTAACAGGTACCAAAGGCAATCGCGGATATATGACTTTCCGGTGTCACTTGCACCGCGTACCAGCATTGCCGGATGTCGGAAATTAACACGGGCTTCAGGCTTATTTGGCCCAGTAGCGACTAACGAAAGGAGCTTAACTGTCATAGATGATACGATGGCTTAATGGTTTCCAATTCAGCACCCCATAGGTGCCCACTTTCGGCAAAAAGACTAAGTAGCTCGTTCGAGCTGACCGATCCAAAATTCTTTGCCACCCAGATGCAGCGCTCTTGCAAGTCTCGCCAGTATTTCGATGCCAATGATCCGACCATAGTAAAGCTACCGGGGCCAGCAACATATGTCATTCCTCTATCGTCGAGAACTACATCGACCAAACCACGTGTACTCATGATGTACAGTCCCTGCTCAATTCTCTCGCGTCGACTGAACAATTCTGCGTTTCGATACGGAACTGGAGTATGAAGGCTAGCCGGTCCCCCAACATCTTGCGAATACACTATTGCGTAGTCCAACAATACGAGCTTTTGCAGATCCGCGCCGCCTGGCCGAAGGGCGAAGAGAAGGTACACCATGCGCAAACCAAGCTCGAAAGGCGTATTGAACAACTCAGGATGTTTGCGGTTTATCGAACCCATTTGAAGTGTTTCTCGTTTACTAGATGATGACAGGTACCCGGCAAGTCGCCGCCACGCAATCGTGTATGCAATACGCTGTCTGTGACCGCCAGGCCCTGAATAGCATCGATGGCAGCATCATGTCGCTGAAGGCCAGCCTTGAGCAGCGGGCTATTGATCTTGAGCCTGATACCCTTCTTAACCATATCGAGCAACTTACTGAATTCGTCATCGACATAGATATCGCGGCTAAAGCGTTTAAGTCCCTCTGCCGAATAAAAGGTTTCACGAGCGGCAGCAAGATGCTCGCGATATACCTCGTTGGCCATCACCTTCGCCAAATCAATCGGCACGCCCTCCGCCTCCTCATATGCGCGAATAAGCTCTTCGACGTAGATCATTTCATAGGGCTGAGCCTGTACTGGAACTGCCGGATCATCACCTCTCTCTGGCTCTATCCCGAACAGAGCGCAATGGGAAATGGAGTCTTGTGCATGCCAGTCCAACAGATCCACAACCTGGCACTCCTCGAACCGGGTGAAGTCAAACGCGTTGACAAAGGCTTCCATTTCATTGGTTAGTTTAGCTATATGGTCTTTAAGACCATGGCTTCCAGCCTTCCACGCACTGAGAAGCTGCGTTCGAAAATTGTCAGGATTAGCAAAGAGATCGTGTAAGTCGGGACCGGCATTCTTTGGCGCGCAGAAATAATATTTCCGCGGCACAGGGAAGCCCTTGGCCAGCAGGTGGCCAAAGAACTTCACGAGTTCGGGATATGCATTGCCTGGTGTCAGGCGATTTTCGTAATGCTTTGCCTGATATAAGTCCCAACCTTCCGCCACCAAGTCAGCTTGAAAGCGCGCCTCAATGTCGCGCCCCTTGTCACCAGCATTCCCAAGCACTTTTACAGAAACGTACTTGGCGGTGCCGATCATCCGCTGGCGACAAGCAGCTGCAATGAACTCCTCCCATTCCTTGTCAGAGATCGTATGCAGGAATACGGACGGCGGAACCGTACCACGTTTCACGACCAAGCGATTGGCTTGTGGCTTTTTTAGCTTCGCTGGAATAGTCATTAAGGTTAGTGGAATGCTTAAACGGGTTCATGACAAAAATCGGTGCGGAACCACCGCACTTAATCGAATGAAATACTTGCAGACTATACCATTTATTTCCTAATTGAATCATTAGTACCCGCCGTCTTTTGCTATTGCGTAAAGAACTGTATTGCGATGAAAAAACGTGCCTTAGTTCGGTAGAACGACGTTAATTTCACTAGCCTTTGTGTAGGAATGCTCCTTATTGGCGAACGAGGTGCATGACGCTAGCATTCGCGAGGTATCTAGCGTACGTCAAGCTTATGGCGGTGGGAATTAATACCGGCGCCGGTCCATTGCTGGTAAATCCGCGTCGTTCCTTTTATTAAAAGCCCCCTGGGAAGGACGGAGGAAATCAACAAAATACCTAAGCGCAAAACCCACCTAGTAATGGTCAGGCACGAACACCTCGTCATGTTCGCTCAGGCGATTCTGCGGCTGGCATCTATACAGCGCTGCTGCCATTGCGCGATTTCCTCTGCATCCCAGGCGACAGACTTGGGGCCGATGGGAATAGGCGCTGGCAACACGCCTGCCTTCACCTTGCGCCAGATTGTGGCGCGGGACCAGCCGGTAGCCTCGATGACAGCAGGCAAGCGGAGGAATTTTTTAGTCGTGGTCATAAGATTCTCCTTCGATTGATGAACAGCAAACAATGGAAAGTCGTGCCGACTCTCCGCGATCATTCCGGCAGCGCCAGGGCTGCACCCCTTATATATCTTCCGCTCCATGCGCTGCGGCCCTGATACAAGTGGGCGGTCATCTGCCCAGATAGATGGACGTAACCTGTTCACGCCCATGTCCCATCTCCTCCGAAATCTTCAGCCGCGCAGCTTGATCTGCGAGTTTTTGTGAAGCATCCAGCTGTCTGGACGTCATGCCGCCACTGGCTGGACTAGGTCGGCCAGTCAGCTCGGCATAGCGCCGCTGCGCGTACTCATGGCGCAGCCCATGCACGCCATGGATGCCAGCTTTGTCGCACTGCGCCCGAAAGCGGTTCAACTGGTCCCGATACCGCAACTGCGCCGGAATCAAGCTGCCTTTTCCCGCCAGCGCCTTGGCGGCTTCCAACACGGCACGCTGCTGCGTGGTGGCAATCGGCACCTCCCGGTACTTGCCGCCTTTGGTCCAGCTATCCTGCAGCCGCAGGATGTTCCCGCCATCGGCCCATCCCGACTTGATCTTGATGCTTTCCTCGCGCCGCAATCCAAACGCCGCCTGCAGCTGCAAAGACATGCGCGTATAGGGATCGCTCACGCGGGCCAGCGTGTCGGCGTCCAGCACCTTCGCCTTCGAGACGTTGGTGACAAACACCCGCTCCGCAATGCCGTATTCGCCGTTGGTGCGCGCAATAATGTTTTCCTTGCCGATCTTCTCGGCCCACCAGCGCAGGGCACTCATGCGATTCTTGATCGTTCCGGTACTGACACCATCCTGCTTCCACTTGTCGAGCAGCGCCGCCACATGTTTCGGTTTCAGGCTGTCCACGCTCATATGCTGAAAGCCCCGTTCCGCCAGGTCGTTGGCGCACAGGTTTAATAAGCGCTCGCGGTCGGCCTGCGTCGCAAAACTGCCATCCCGGTTGCGGTGACAGAGTTGCTTGAGCTGGTAGTTCAAGTCGCGCATGGCAAAGTCATCCTTTCGATCATTGGTTTTCACATCGATGCCGCGTGGTGTAATCCTGTCTGGTAAGTGTTTCTGGCCACCCTCACTGCCTCGGCAGAAAAGGTTGAATCAAGGGCCTCGGGACACCACTCCCGTGTATGCGGTTGCTGTTACTGCCTGCCCGCGCCGCATGCGCGTGTGGCACCGCTGCGCGCTCCCGGAGGAAGCTGCCGCAGCGGGGACCAATCACCCAGGGTCCATGGAGTGCACATCGTGCACGGATCAACTTCTATTAATCAGCCCGTAGCGGGCAAAGGACATCGCAGGGCTTGCCTGCGATGCGGGGCACCTGGCCCCATCACTGAACAACATCACGCGGTGGAATTCCGCTTGCCGCCTGGGCCTATGCCGTCGGCGGCGCGTCGTCACTGGCAGCACGCCGCCAGTAACGACGCGCGCACGCAGCCATGGCATGTGACGGCATACATGCCAGCATCGCACTCGCGGTGACGATACTGGCGACTCTGAAGCACACGCGCTGGCGGCAGCCGCGATGGCATCGCATCGCTAGCATTTCTGTTGACGGTGCGGCTTGCGGCAAAGCCATGCTGTGCTTCATACGGTGCGCTACCTCGCGGGGCATGCGAACCAATCAGGGCAGGAGTCTTGCTCCTGTTTGAAGAAGCGCCCACCGGGCGCAATCATCCAGGCAATCCGTCATGCGAATTGTGGGATATATAAGCGCTAAAGGCAGCGCTTTATCATGCCGAGATCTGCATGCTTCTGCATAGCCCGGCGATATATCTAGCAGAAACTGCTATGTATCATGGTGGCGGGTAACGACCGCAACGCCTATGCCGCTAAGCATAGGTACATGCTCGATGCATGCCCTCGTGGGAGCGATTCCCACATAAGAGAGCTTCATTCTATGCCTGCTATCGACGTTTGCAAGTAGTTCGTTTCGTCAAGTGCGCTTTTCGTAGTACGCAGAATTGGAACCGGCGCGTGCTGGACTGGCGCCACTGGCATTGACCGGCAGCGTTGCAGCCCGGACAAAGACTCCGATAGCCAGTTTATGTAATTTTTCCTTGGAAGCGGCCTGCTTGATAAGCGCATCCATGAGGCGCAGTACATACTCAGACATGGTGCCCTCCTGTTCCGCCATCCCGGCTGAACTCACCGCTGACCAGCGTTAATCTGGGCGTCTGCGGCGGCTCTCCCTTGCCGCTGACGGCATCGATGTAGTCGGCCCAATCCTGCATCATCTTGCGCCGTTCGGCCAGGAACTGCGCCCGGTCATAGGCACTGGCCACCTTGTCCTTCGGCGCATGTGCCAGCTGCCGGTCCACGACTTCATGCCGGTAGCCCAGGCGCTCCTTGATGGTGCTCATGGCCAGCGCCCGGAAGCCATGGCCGGTCATCTTGCCCTTGTATCCCATGCGTCCAAGCGCCACCAGTATCGTGTTATTGCTGATCGGCTTTTCGTGGTCGCGCTGATTCGGGAACAGGTACTTGCTGCGGCCCGTGATCGCGTGCAGTTCGCGCAGCAGCTCCAGCGCCTGGCGCGACAGGCATACGTGATGGTTGGTCATATCCGGATTGACGGTCAGCTTGCCGCGCTTCATGCGCTGCCATGGAATGATCCACTCGCCGCGCTCCAGGTCAATTTCACTCCAGGGCGTTTCAATCAACTCGCTGGTACGCACAAAGCACAGCAGCATCAGCCGCAGCGCAATGCGGGTCGGCGCGAACATACGTGCTTCGTTGCGGTCCAGAATGGCCAGGAACTGCGGTAGCTCGTCGGCGTTGATGGCGGCGAAGTGTCCGGCGCGGACGGTCTTCAACACATCCTTCATATCGGTGACCAGATTGCGCTCTGTGAATCCGCACTGAATCGCGTAGCTGAAAATTGACGCACATACCGCTCTCTGGCGATGGGCGACCTCGCTTGCGCCGCGCTCCTCGATCTTGCGCAGTGCGGCGATCACATCGAGGTGCTTGAGTTCATCGATGGGCTTGCGGCCAATGGCAGGGAAGATATCTGCCTCCAGCCGTTGCAGGACGTTCTTGGCGGTGCGCTCGCTCCAGGTCGGAACCCTGTTGGCATGCCACTCGCGGGCGATTTTTTCAAAAGTATTGGCGGCGCGCTCTTTCAACAGTCGTTTGGCGTCGTCGCGATGCTTGGCCGGGTCGATCCCTTGCAGCATCAGGCGCCGCGCTGCCAAGCGCTTTTCACGCGCATCCTGCAACGTAATTTCCGGATAAGGACCAAACGTCAGTGCGTTCTCCTTACCGTTGGCCTGGCGAAACTTCCAGCGCCAGATGCGAGACCCGCTCGGCATGACTTCCACGAACAGGCCGCCGCCGTCGGATAACTTGTATGGTTTATCCTTTGGTTTGGCGTTTTTGACCTGAAGTTCGGACAGCGGTACGATGAGCTTTGCCATGGTGGCCTCCTTCGCAAATGCGTCTGAAACCACTATAGGACAGTTATGCGGGAATGGTAGTCAAGGATGGGGGAATCCGGCCCGGCGCTTTCCCTCAAAAAAGTTAGACGTACTGAAACGTCTTGGCACATTTCGAGACGCCGAAAAACGAAAAAACCGCTTAGAATCAATGATCTAAGCGGTTTTTGAGGGACTTCCTGAGACGTCCTGATCTTACTTAATTACTATCCGTGGCGGAGAGAGGGGGATTCGAACCCCCGATAGAGTATTACCCTATACACGCTTTCCAGGCGTGCGCCTTCAGCCGCTCAGCCATCTCTCCTGAAGGCAATGCGCGCGTCTTGCTTGCTCACATTGTGTACTGCATATCGCTTGTCGCGAAGCCGCAGATTATAGCAAAGATTCTACGGACTGCCAAAGTTATTTACCCAGGGGTAAAAGTTTGGCCCGGCCCGGCGGAAGGATGCGCCACGGTGGCGCGCACTCCCCTTCCGCAGGGGCTGGCCGCTCTATTACGACGCTTCCTTCAGCTGATCCAGGATGGCCGGGTTTTCCAGGGTCGACACGTCTTGCGTGATCGTCTCGCCCTTGGCCAGCACGCGCAGCAGGCGGCGCATGATTTTGCCGGAGCGGGTTTTGGGCAGGTTGTCGCCGAAACGGATTTCCTTCGGTTTCGCGATCGGGCCGATTTCCTTGCCGACCCAGTTGCGCAGCTCCAGCGCCAGTCGTTTCGCTTCCTCGCCCGTCGGACGCGCTTGCTTGAGCACCACGAAGGCGCAGATCGATTCGCCTGTCGTGTCGTCCGGGCGGCCCACCACGGCGGCTTCGGCCACCAGCGGGTTGGCCACCAGGGCCGATTCGATTTCCATCGTGCCCATGCGGTGGCCCGACACGTTCAGCACGTCATCGATACGGCCCGTGATGGTGAAGTAGCCGGTGTCCTTGTTGCGGATGGCGCCGTCGCCTGCCAGGTACATCTTGCCGCCCAGTTCTTCCGGGAAGTAGCTGGACTTGAAACGCTCGGGGTTGTTCCAGATCGTGCGGATCATCGATGGCCATGGACGTTTTACCACCAGGATGCCGCCCTGGCCGTTCGGCACGTCCTGGCCCGCTTCGTCCACGATGGCGGCCATGATGCCTGGCAATGGCAGGGTGCAGGAACCTGGCACCATCGGCGTGGCGCCCGGCAATGGGGTGATCATGTGACCGCCCGTTTCCGTTTGCCAGAAGGTATCGACGATCGGGCATTTCTCGCCGCCGATGTGCTTGTAGTACCACATCCACGCTTCCGGATTGATCGGCTCGCCGACCGTGCCCAGCAGGCGCAAGCTGGTCAGGTCATAGTTGCTTGGATGGACTTTCGGGTCCACGTCGGCCGCCTTGATCAGCGAACGGATGGCCGTTGGCGCCGTGTAGAAAATGCTGACGTTGTGCTTCTTGATGGTTTCCCAGAAACGGCCGGCGTTCGGGTAGGTCGGGATGCCTTCGAACACCACTTGCGTGGCGCCCACGGCCATCGGGCCATACGCGATGTAGCTGTGGCCCGTCACCCAGCCGATGTCGGCCGTGCACCAGAACACGTCGTCCGGCTTGATGTCAAAACTCCACTTCATCGTCAGCGCGGCCCACAGCAGGTAGCCGCCGCTCGAATGCTGCACGCCCTTCGGCGTGCCCGTCGAACCGGAGGTGTACAAGATAAACAGTGGATGCTCGGCATCGACCCATTCCGGTTCGCATTGCGCCGGCTGGCCTTCGACCAGATCGTGCAGCCATGTGTCGCGGCCGGCCACCATCGGCAAGTCGCTGCCCGTGCGTTTGTAGACGATGACGTTTTTCACGCAGTCGCAGCCGCCCAGCGCCAGCGCTTCGTCGACGATGGATTTCAATGGCAGCTTCTTGCCACCGCGCAATTGTTCGTCGCCCGTGATGACGGCCACGGCGCCCGCGTCGATGATGCGTTCCTGCAGGGATTTCGCCGAGAAACCGCCAAAGACCACGGAGTGGGTGGCGCCGATGCGCGCGCAGGCTTGCATTGCAGCAACGCCTTCGACGGACATCGACATATAGATGATCACGCGGTCGCCCTTGGCGATGCCCTTGGCTTTCAGGCCGTTGGCGAACTTGCAGACTTTTTCGTGCAGTTCTTTATATGTTGCCTTGGTAACGGTGCCGTCGTCCGCTTCGAAGATGATGGCCGTCTTGTCGCCCAGGCCATTTTCGATATTGCGGTCCAGGCAGTTGTAGGACACGTTCAGCTGGCCGTCTTCGAACCATTTGTAGAATGGCGCATTGTCTTCGTTCAGGGTGCGGGTGAACGGCTTTTTCCAGCTCAGGTTTTCACGCGCCAGCTTGGCCCAGAAGCCTTCGTAGTCGCGTTCGGCGTCAGCCACCATGGCGCGGTAGGCGTCCATGCCGGAAATCGTTGCCTGTGCGGCAAACGCTGCCGATGGGTCAAATACGCGCGACTCTCCTGGTCCCTGCTGTTCCGTGCCCTGCCCTTGGTTTTCTGTAGCGCTCATGCTTGTCTCCAGTGTAGTAATTGTTTGCTAACACGATAGACCCCGTGTCTTACGGACGCCTTACATGTCGCGTTTATGCAGCGTTTTACCCCTATCAAGGCTAACCATAAGCGCCTTCGGCAATGGGAGTCAAGGGGACGCCATACAGTATTTTCACTGGGAAAATGCACGCTGCACCGAAGGTTCAATACCACTTCGTGTTTCATCAAACCTAATAATCAGAAGCAAGGCCATGCGCAGTAATCAGCAGCAAGTGTAAAATGTCGGGCATACCAAAAATTGGTATTTACTCCCCCAGGAAACCCCACATGATCGACCACCTACCACCGTCATCCAAACATACCAAGCTGCACCCGCTGTCCTCCTTCATCTTCATGTCGCGCTGGCTGCAGTTGCCGCTGTACCTGGGCCTGATCCTCGCACAATGCGTGTATGTATTTCATTTCTGGGTGGAATTATCCGACCTGATCGGCGCCGTGTTCGGCAATGATGCAGCCCTGCAGCACGTGCTGACGGCCGTTGCCGTGCCGGGCAGCGCCCTGCCGACCAAGCTGAACGAAGCGACCATCATGCTGGTGGTATTAGGCCTGATCGACGTGGTGATGATTTCGAACCTGCTGATCATGGTCATTATTGGCGGCTACGAAACCTTCGTTTCGCGCATGCACCTCGATGACCACCCAGACCAGCCGGAATGGTTGTCGCACGTAAATGCTTCCGTGCTGAAGACGAAACTGGCGATGGCCATCATCGGCATCTCGTCCATCCACCTGCTGAAGACCTTCATCAACGCCAACTCGTACAAGATCGAAGTGATCATCGCGCAAACGGTGATCCACATGGTCTTCATCCTGTCGGCGATGGCGATTGCCTACACGGACCGCATCATGACGGTCACCCAGAATCAAGCCAGAGCACCTCACTAATGAGAGAAGCTCATGGCTGCCAGCGGCGGCCATGGGCTTTCAGCAAAGAGTCCTACCCTTCTTATCCACCGCGAGAACACCATGACTGTCATAAAGCAAGAAGACCTGATCGAATCCGTCGCCGCAGCGTTGCAGTACATTAGCTACTACCACCCTGCTGATTACATCGAGCACCTGGCGCGCGCCTACGCGGCCGAGCAAAGCCCGGCGGCAAAAGATGCGATCGCGCAAATCCTGACCAACTCGCGCATGTGCGCGGAAGGCAAGCGTCCTATCTGCCAGGACACGGGTATCGTCAACGTCTTCCTGAAAATCGGCATGGGCGTGCGCTTCGAAGGCTTCTCCGGCACCGTTACCGACGCCGTCAACGAAGGCGTGCGCCGCGCGTACAACTTCGACGACAACAAACTGCGCGCTTCCATCGTGGCCGACCCGCATTTCGACCGCAAGAACACCAAGGACAACACGCCAGCCGTCGTGCACATGGAATTGGTCGAAGGCAATACCGTCGACGTGAAAGTCGCTGCCAAGGGCGGCGGTTCGGAAAACAAATCGAAGATGATCATGATGAATCCGTCCGATTCGCTGGTGGACTGGGTCATGAAGACCGTGCCGACGATGGGCGCCGGCTGGTGCCCGCCTGGCATGCTGGGCATCGGCATCGGCGGCACGGCCGAAAAAGCCATGCTGATGGCAAAAGAAGTGTTGATGGAAGACATCGACATGTTTGAGCTGAAACAACGCGGTCCGCAAAACAAGCTGGAAGAACTGCGTATCGAGCTGTGCGACAAGATCAACTCGCTGGGCATCGGCGCGCAAGGCCTGGGCGGCCTGACGACCGTGCTCGACGTGAAAATCATGATGCACCCGACGCACGCCGCGTCGAAGCCTGTCGCCATGATCCCGAACTGCGCCGCCACGCGCCACGGCCACTTCGTGCTGGACGGCTCGGGCCCTGCCTACATGGAACCGCCATCGCTGTCGTCGTGGCCGGAAGTGCACTGGACGCCGGACACGGAAAAATCCAAGCGCGTCGACCTGAATACCCTCACAAAAGAAGAAGTCGCTTCGTGGACACCGGGCCAGACCTTGCTGTTGAACGGCAAGATGCTGACGGGCCGCGACGCCGCGCACAAGCGCATCCAGGACATGCTGGCCAAGGGCGAAGAATTGCCGGTCGATTTCAAGAACCGCGTGATCTACTACGTCGGCCCCGTCGACCCGGTGCGCGACGAAGCCGTCGGCCCGGCCGGTCCAACGACCGCCACCCGCATGGACAAGTTCACCGACATGATGCTGGAAAAAACCGGCCTGATCGCCATGATCGGCAAGGCCGAACGGGGACCGGTCGCCATCGAATCGATCCAGAAGCACCAGTCGGCCTATTTGATGGCCGTGGGCGGCGCCGCCTACCTGGTGTCGAAAGCCATCAAGCACGCCAAGGTGCTGGGCTTTGCCGACATGGGCATGGAAGCGATCTACGAATTCGACGTGGTCGACATGCCGGTGACGGTGGCCGTGGATGCGAAAGGCACCTCGGTGCACAACACGGGTCCGAAGGAATGGCAGGCGAAGATCGAGCAACTCAATAGCGTCAGCAAGATTCCCGTGACGGTTGCTTAAACAAGCTCTACCATTAACGCCGCGCGGCAATCCAGCGCGGCGTTTTTTTATCTACTCCGGTTCCCCATGACTTCTATTGCAAGCAATGTCCACCCCGACGCGCCCATCGGCATTTTTGACTCCGGCGTGGGCGGCCTGTCGGTGCTGCGCCATATCCGCGCGCAGCTGCCGCAGGAAGATTTGATTTACTTTGCCGATTCCGGCCATGCACCGTATGGCGACAAGACGGAACAGCAAGTGATCGACCGTTCACTGGCAGTTGCCGGCTACCTGCTGCAGCAAGGCGCGAAAGCACTGGTGGTGGCGTGCAACACGGCCACCATCGCCGCCATCAAGGCGCTGCGCGCGCGCTACCCGGACCTGCCCATCGTCGGCGTCGAACCGGGTCTGAAACCGGCGGCCGCCATCAGCCGCAACGGCAAGATCGGCGTGCTGGCCACGGAACGCACCTTGCGCGGCGACAAGCTGCTGGCCTTGCGCGAACAAGTCAGCAGCGCGACCGGTGCCACGTTCATCTTGCAGCCCTGCGTGGGCCTGGTCGAACGCATCGAACAGTCCGCGATGGGCAGCGACCCGCTCGACGCCACCAGCGCCATGCTCGACCGCTATATCGCCCCCCTGCTGGCGCAAGGCGTCGATACCCTGGTGCTCGGCTGCACCCACTACCCCTTCGTGCAAGACGCCATCGAACGCACGGTGCGCGCGCATACGCCGGAACCCGTCACCCTGGTCGACACCGGCGACGCCGTGGCGCGCCAGCTGGCCCGTTTGCTCGACGCGGCCAGCCTGCGCCGCACCAGCAACGACACGCCACGCCTGCTGGGCTACACGACGGCCAAGGTCGAAGCCCTGGCGCAAGCCTTCGCCGGTTTGCTGGACTTGCAGCCTCCCGTGGCGCACCTGTCCGTGTGAGCGGTGTGAGAGCAAAAGCGACCGTTTTCATGCAATCTTTCGATTCTTTAAAAAAGACCGCATTTAGATTTGCCACTTTGCCGAGTTCTTTGTATAATTCGGCACCTGTTCAGCAAAACAGCTAAACAGGTAAGTAAGACAGTGGTGGCTGTAGCTCAGTTGGTAGAGTCCAGGATTGTGATTCCTGTTGTCGTGGGTTCGAGCCCCATCAGCCACCCCACAGAATTAGCAGTAAATAAAAGGGTTACATGCTTCGGCTTGTAACCCTTTTTTCATTTCCGCCAGCCATAAATAACATGGCGCCATCGGCTACTTCACTCCGGCTTCTGAGGTAGCAATCCCAACAAGAACTGGCGCGCGCTGGCGGCATCAGGCGAGCGCGACGACGGATGCTGGATGCGGTAGCAATCCCTGTGCCCCAACTGAAATTTCCACAACTGTGCATTGGGAATGTGCTCCTCGACATACTCAACGCCGATAGCCTTGCCATGCTCATCGCGGGCCAGCGGAAAGAAGTCGCGCCTATGCCCGGCGGTGGCGCTGCCGTTGGCAAAGATGATGATCTCGGGCTGGAAGAAATCGATTTGCACCTCCAGCAACAGCTTGGAATAACGTTTGATCAGATCGAAGTGATCGCACCGGACGGGGCTGCCCCGCTTCCATGCCATGCACAACAGGTTGGCGTAGATCAAACCGTCGCTGCCGCAGCGCTGCGCCACGGCGCGCGTAAAATTATGGAAGGCAAGGCCCCTAATATCCGACTGTGACAATTGCTGCGCAAAATAAGCTTGGTGCACGGCCATGGACCGCTCAACATAGTGTTCGAGCGAACTAAAACGCTCGCCTGCCTGCAGCACATTCCATTGCCGCGTTTCGCAGCCCACGATCATGATGCGCTGCCGGGCGCCAAGCCAGTTGGGCGGCACGCTGGGAAGGAAGAGGCCAGAAAGCTTTTCCGCATCGGCATGCGGCGCATGGCGATGCAGCAAGGCCGTATCAAAATCGGCCAGTACGCCCAGATAGCGGCTGGCCAGGTCGGTGCTTGCAGCTTGCTGCGGGGAATGCATGGTCATTGCGTGCCTGTGTCCGGATTCCCGGGAATGGGCCGCAAACCATAGCACACATTTTAGCCCGCCAGCACCGACTGCACCGTCGTCGCCAAATCCTCCAGGCGCACGGGCTTGACGAGGAAGTGGCGGAAGCCCACGGCCAGCGCGTCGTCCATGTACATGGGCAGGCTGTGGCCGGTGACGGCGATCAGCACCGCGTTGGCCGTGTCGGGATTGTTATGCAGGCGGCGGCCGATTTCGATGCCGCTGATGCCGGGCATTTCGATGTCGAGGTAGACGGCGTCGGGCACGCACAGCTTGACTTGCTCGACGGCCATCTGCCAGTTGCGCACCACCACGACATGGTGGCCCAGCGCTTCGAGCAGCATGGCCAGCGATTCGCCCACTTCCTGGTTGTCGTCGACCACCAGGAGATTTAATTTGCGCGCAGCACTTGCCGGCTGGTCGCCCTGACGGCGTTCCACGGAGGAATTGCCTGGTGTCGTTTCAGTTGTCTGGCTCATTGTACGTTCACGTCTGACGGCTGCAAAAACGCGAGTATACAAGAAGCGCGCACAATGCCGCCGCACCCGAGCAATGGTGCCAAGCGGCAATCGAAGCCACCCGCTGTACCGCGCCAGCAACACTTTCCCACCTCGCAAGCGGCCATACCTCCCCTACGCAATACTCGCAATTGACGGATAAAATGAGAATCATTATCATTATCATCCCCTTGCGCCGGATGTCCACGCCACGATGTTGTCGCGCCGCCCGATTGCCCGCGCAAACATTGTCATTACGGAGATCCATGCATGGCTGCCACACCTTTCACACTGCCCTTTTCGCTGCGCCCATGCGCGCTGGCCATCGCCCTCGCCTGCCTGAACGCGCCCATCGCCGCGCAGGCACAGCAAGCTAATACTGCCGATAACGCCGGCCCCATCCTGGAATCGATTCAGGTCAGCAGCAATCTGCTGGGCACCAGCATGGCCGCCAGCACGAAAAATTTCGCCGGCGCGCGCACCGTGGTGCAAAAGGACGATATCGAGAACTCGGGCGCAACCAGCCTCAGCGACGTGATGCGCCGCATTCCCGGCGTGCAGATCAGCGACAACTCGGGCAGCGCCGGCAGCGCCATCTCCCTCAATATCGGCGTGCGCGGCCTGGCCGGGCGCTATTCGCCGCGCAGCACGGTCTTGCTGGACGGCATCCCGATGTCGGTGGCGCCCTATGGCCAGCCGCAACTGTCGTTCGCGCCCGTCAGCCTGGCCAACGTCGAGACGGTCGACGTGGTGCGCGGCGGCGGCGCCGTGCGCTTCGGCCCGCAAAACGTGGGCGGCATCATCAACTTCAAGACGCGCCGCGTGCCCACCACGCCAGGCATCACGGGTGACGCCACCGTGCGCTACAACTCGTACAGCGAAGTGGGCCACAACACGCAAGCGAGCGTCTTTGCCGGCACCCAACTCGACAGCGGCCTGGGCCTGGCGGTGCTGTATTCGGGCATCCGCGGCAGCGACTGGCGCGTGGGCAGCGATGAAAAGGTCAACGACTTCGCCCTCAAATTCCGCTACGACCTGAGCCCGACGGCCGAGGTGTACGGCAAGCTGTCCTACTATGACGTGACGTCGCGCACGCCGGGCGGCCTGACCGCCGCCCAGTACAAACAGAACCCGTTCCAGAACACGCGCCCGAGCGACTTCTGGAGCGGCGAGCGCAAAGCCTTCGACATCGGCTACCTGAACGCCCTGTCCGGCACGCAGGAATTCGAGGTGCGCGCCTACTACAACAAGAGCTCGCGCGAAAGCACCCTGATCAGCGGAAAGAACCTGGGCCACCAGCCGCGCAACTATGAGACGACGGCCATCGAACCGCGCTACACGCAGCGCTTCACGACCGGCAAGGTATCGCAGGACGTCACCGTCGGCTACCGCTACCTGGCCGAGCGGGCCGATGAGACCATCTACAACGTCGTCATCGCCACGGGCGTGCAACAAAAGCCGACGCGCTTCGCCGACAATTCGACCGATGCGCAAGCTGTGTATATCGACGACAAGATCGCCATCGACGCGTGGCGCATCACGCCCGGCGTGCGCTACGAGCACATCAAGACGGAACGCTTCAACCACTTGCCGACCGACCAGAAGATCGATCTGCTCAACAACAAGGCCCTGCCCTCGCTGAACGTGGCCTACTTGCTCAACAATAATGTAACCCTGTTCGGCAACTACAACAGCTCGTTTGGCGCCGTGCAAAATACGCAGCTCAATGCGCAATCAAGCAAGAACCCGCTGCAGCCGGAACTGGCGAAAACAGCCGAGCTGGGCGCGCGCTGGAAAAGCGCCCAACTGTCGGCCGAGGCGACCTTGTTCAACATCAAGTTCGACAACCAGATCCAGTCCGTCGGCAGCGGCGAAAACGTCGTCTTCTACAACGTGGGCGCCACGCACCACCGGGGCCTGGAATCGGCCATCGACTACCACTTCGACCAGTCCGGCCCGCTGGCCGGCTTGAATGCCTACGCCACCTACACTTACACCAAGGCCACCTTGCAGGATGGCGTGAACGCGGGCAACGACGTGCCCTTCTATTCGCGCACCACGGACACCGTCGGCGCCCACTACCAGCTGGGCGCCTGGGGTTTTGATTTGTCGAGCAGCCACCAGAGCCGCCAGTTCGCCGACGAAGCCAACACCGTGGCGGAAAATCCGACTGGCAGCCTGGGCGTGATTCCCGGCTTCCGTACCTGGAATACGCAAGTGAAATGGAAAGTGCCGGGCCAGAACGGCCTGGAACTGGTCGCCGGCGTCAACAACCTCGCCGACAAGCGCTATTTCACGCGCACCTCGGATGGCAATCTGGGCAAGCTGGTGGGCGCGCCGCGCATGGTCTACCTGCAGGGTCGCCTGGCATTCTGATCCGGCAGCGTGCCTGGCGCGCGCACCCTGTAAAACCTGCACCGTTGTGTTTTCGATGCAGGTTTTTTTTCGCCTCCTGATGTCACAAAGATGCTGTGATGCAAGCAGAAGCATGGCCGCGCCCCCTTGGACGTACGCGCAACAAGTTCGCCATGGAAATTATTTTCATTTTAAACACAAATGATTTCACAATTACAAAATTTTTAGCGAAAAATCTCTACTTCCGGTGAGTTTTAGTGATATTCTTTAATATCATTTAGGAAATTAAATTAATCATTAGATAAGAAAGCGGACCTTACATGAACATGCCTGCCACCCTCTTCAAGATTGCCGCGTTCACCTCGCTGATCACTGCCGGCGCCGCCAATGCCGCGACCGAACTGGTCATCAACGGTAGCTTCGAAAGCAACGCCATCAGCACGCCGTTCGCGCAATTGAGCGCCGTAACGGGCTGGACCTCGTCCGTCAGCGGCAACACTGCGTTTGAAATCCAGAAGGGAGCCACGCAAGGCGGTCAGAGCGGCTTCAACCCCGTCGCCGCTGCCGGCACGCAATACCTGGAACTCAATGCCGAGCGCCTGACTTCCGTCTCGCAGTCGATCGCCACCACGGCCGGCGGCACGTATGCGTTGTCGTTCGCCTACTCGGGCCGCCCGAATACGCCAGGCGGCGCGAGCAGCCTGATGAACGTCTACTGGGGTTCGACCCTGCTGACGCCAACGGCCTTGGTCGGCACGACCACCGGCGTGTGGCAAACCTACAGCCAGAACGTGACGGCGCTCGGCTCGTCGAGCCTGCTGCGCTTCGAATCGATCGGCCCCGTCTCCGCGCCGACCTATGGTTCCTATCTGGATAATGTCTCGGTGATGGCTGCCGTGCCGGAACCGGAAACCTACGCCATGATGCTGCTGGGCCTGGGTTTGCTGGGTTTTGTGGTGCGCCGCAAGAACGGCGCCTGAGCCTGATCTAGCGTCGCACATCAGCCGCCCCGCCGCCATGGCCGGGCGGCTTTTTTCATGGAAAGACGGGAGCATAATTTTCAGGAAATGTTGCCAAGAAGAATTAAATTGACGCTACAATAGCGGGGTATCAAGCAATGCCAAGCATCGCTCCGCCAGGGCCCCTACCCCGCCCTGATCATCAGCACGCATTTTTTGAACAGGAAGGCTGGCACCACCGGGCCCGATAGCGCTCCCGGCACGGCCACCGCACACGCACCATGTCCGCAGAAAAAACCATTACCGAAACGAGTTCCTACGGCAAGGAAACGCCCGTGGGACGTCCCGACATCGACGGCCGCGCCGGCATTTTTGTGCCGACGGCGGAATTTGATATCGACAACACCACCACCATCCGCAAGGGCGCGGGCATTGTCGGCTTCGGCAACCTCGATGGCACCCTGACCGTGTACTTCGAAGCGAACCGCTTCGACGAAAGCAATCTGCACAAGTGGGAACACAAGGCGCGCAAGGCGTATGACCGCATGGTCATGGGCGCGCCCACGGTGTCGAAAGCGAAAATCGATGCGCGCATGCTGGAACAGGTCGGCATCATCGATGGCATGGGCATCAATCTCAAACACCCGGAACGCCTGACGCACTGGCTGGCGATCTCGAACGTGCCGGACACGGCGCCGGAAGAGCCCGTCGTGCGCTGGAAAAACCGCTAGCCTTCCGGAGAGCGAGGCGGGGCGCCAGGCACGAGGTGTTGTCCTACACGGTAGCGGACATTCATCCGATGCCCAAAGGCATCAACTCATCCTATGATGAAAGCCTGACCATACCTCACACCACTCAGGAGTACGACATGTCCCGCCTCATCCCGATCAGCTTTGGCGCCTTGCAAATAGGTCTGGCAGCGGCGGCGATGTACATCTTGTGCTCGGCGGACGTATTGCACCAGGGTTCGGTGTATTTCCACTAGTAAAATGACAAAGCCGGGCAAGCAACGCTTGTCCGGCTTTGTCCTGCATGCAAGCACGCTACATTAGCGGCGGCCGTGATAGCGGCCATGTCCGCCCCAGCCGCCGCGGTGTCCACCGTAGCGCCCAAAGCCAAACATGAAGTCCAGCCCGATCGATACGGGCGGATTGTAATAATACGGTTGCGGCGCGTAGACTGGCGCCGGCACATACACGGGCTGCTGCACGTACACCGGCTGCTGCTGCACATACACGGGCTCATTCGTATATTCCACGCGCGGCGCGCTCATCACGCGGCCCGACTGCACCGGCTCGGACGAGACCGTATGCCAGTCGTAAGGATTGTAGGCTCCCTGCGGCGCGCGCGAACCGTAATACGCAGGACCGGGAGGCGCCACGACGCAGCCACCCAGGGCGGCCAGCGAGATTACTGCCAACAGGGTTTTCATCGCAATTCTCCTAATGTGTACTGCTTAATTAAGTACTATAAGAAATTACGCGGTGCTTTGCTGTGCTTTTACCGATTGTTACACGCCGACGCACGCCGCAACATGAAATGTCGCAAGGCCGCCACAAACGGCCCGCATGGCATGTTTCTTCAAATAAACGGAATCGCGCAGGTATCGATGGCCTTGCCGGCCGCATCGTAGCGCTGCACGCACACCTGGTAGCGCACGCCGTAATCGAGCTCGACCTGCTCGACCTTTCCATACTTCAATTTCCAGCTGGGTTGCACCTGTTGCCGGCCAGCCAGCGCGGCCACATCCTGCGGAATCGCCATCGCCGTTTGCGTCTCGCCCTGGCGCGCATCCTGGCGTCGCGCCACGTCG
The DNA here is from genome assembly GCF_013372745.1 of Janthinobacterium sp. BJB401. NCBI lineage: Bacteria > Pseudomonadati > Pseudomonadota > Betaproteobacteria > Burkholderiales > Oxalobacteraceae > Janthinobacterium > Janthinobacterium sp. BJB401. Next base: position 30,554 of record NZ_JABXFH010000014.1, read on the forward strand.
ATGGCCACGCTCACGGCCAGGTCGACGCCGCCGTCCGCATAGCTCAGCGTGGGCGCGCCGCGCTGCGCCCGCATCACGCCCCAGGCGCAAGGCTTGCCGCCGGCCTCGCACTGCTTCAGCTGCGCCAGCGGAAAATATTCAGGGGCAATCTTGCCATCCTTGATGGGCCAGCTGGTGCGCACGCCGTCGCGCTTGCCCGTCAGGGGATTGTCCCAGCTCAGGCTATTGACGACGGCCACGGTCTGCCCCGCCTGCAAGCCCACGGGCGTGCCCAGCGATGCGCAGGCGGAAAGCAGCAAGCCGCTGGCGGCCAGGGAGGAAAGTGTCAGGATGCGCTGCATGGTAGGCCTCTTGTAATGGGAGATCCCGAAGGTATGTTTCGAGGGTAACAGAATCGGCGGCGACAGTGCCGTTGGCTGGCGCACATAACAGTACGGGCGGCACCCTTGCAGGCGCCGCCCGTAGCGGAGTCGGCCATGCCGGGAGCGCCGCTCCCGGCAAATATGGATCAGTCCAGCTTCCAGGCGTAGTCGACCTTGGTCCAGGTTTGCGCCGCAGCGCCATCCTTGGTGCCCGGCTTGAACTTGCATGCGGACAGGGCCTTGATGGCGGCCTTGTCCAGGTTCTTGAAGCCGCTGCTCTTGTCGACTTTCGAATCGGCAACGCTACCATCGGCATTGACCAGGAAGGACATCGACACGGTGCCCTGCTCTTCGTTCATCAGCGAGGCTTTCGGATAGTCGGCCTTGCAGTTCTTGGCATCGAACGATGCCGGCACCTCGGCCGCGAAGGCGGCGGAAGAAACGGATACCAGCAAGGCTGCTGCAACACTCATCAAACGCTTATTCTCAAACATGTGCTTCCCCATGATTATCAGATACGGTAATTACAACTTCCGGTGCGCTGTTGGCCGCGCTTAAAACTCTTCCCACTCGTCATTGCTGCCGGCGCCTGCAGCCTTGCGTGGCGCTGCAGCCGCCACGGGAGCGGCTGCTTCGGTCTTGCGGGTCAGCGACTTGACCGGGCGCAATGCCGGCGCCGGCTTGCGCACGGCCACTGGCGCGGCAGCCACTGGGGCCGGCACATACGCCGCCGGCTTCTCTTCGCCGTCGACCAGTTTGAAGATGCTGACCACGTGGGCTAGTTCGGCCGCCTGATCCTGCAGGCTTTGCGCCGCGGCGGCTGCCTGTTCGACCAGGGCCGCATTTTGCTGCGTCATGCCATCCATCTCGATGATCGACAGGTTGACCTGTTCGATGCCGGCGCTTTGTTCCTGGCTGGCACTGGCGATCTCGCTCATGATGTCGGTCACGCGGCGCACGCTGTCGACCACTTCGCCCATCGTCACGCCAGCCTGGCCGACCAGGCGCGTACCGCGTTCCGTCTTCTCGGCCGAATCGTCGATGAGGATCTTGATTTCTTTCGCCGCGCCAGCGGAGCGTTGGGCCAGGTTGCGCACTTCCGACGCCACCACGGCAAAGCCGCGGCCTTGTTCGCCGGCACGTGCCGCTTCCACGGCCGCGTTCAGCGCCAGGATGTTGGTCTGGAAGGCGATGCCGTCGATCACGCCGATGATGTCGACAATTTTCTTCGCCGATTCATTGATCGAACTCATGGTGTCTACCACTTGCGACACCACGGAGCCGCCCTTCAGGGCCACGTCCGAAGCAGTGGCGGCCAGCTTGTTGGCTTCACGCGCATTGTCCGCATTCTGTTTCACGGTCGAGGTCAGCTCTTCCATGGCCGACGCCGTCTTTTCCAGCGCGCTGGCCTGCATTTCCGTGCGCGACGACAGGTCGATATTGCCGTCGGCAATTTCGCGCGAGGCCGTGCCGATGGTTTCCGTACCGACGCGCACCTGGCCGACGATGCCCACCAGACTGTTGCGCATTTCCTTCATTTCCGCCAGCAGGCTGGACGTATCGGAAGGCTGCGTATGGATGCCGATCGACAGGTCGCCATTGGCGATGCTGCCGGCGATCGATGCCGTGTAGTCAGGCTCGCCGCCCAGCTGTTTCAGCAAGCCGCGGGTAATCACCAGTGCCGCCGCCACGCCCATCGCCACGGCCAGTACGCCGAGGATGATCATGAACAGGCGCGCGCTGTCGAAGGCCTTGCGGGCGTCCGATTGCATCTGCTCGTTAAGCTTGTCTTCCAGCACGGCCAGTTGCTCCAGCGCTTCCATCCATTTTTTCTGTACCGGGCGGATTTCCTTGATCATCACGCGCGTGGCGCCTTCCGCATCGTTGGCCATCCACAGCGCCGACGCCTTGGCGATGGCCGGCATGGCGGCCGCTTCGTATTCCTTGATCGAGGTCAGCAGGGCTTTTTCTTCCGGAGTCGACTCGACGGCGAATTTCTCTTCGAGCTTCTTCTGCGTTTCCTGATAGGTGCTCGTCTGCGTCTTGATACGCGCCATTTCAGGTTCCATATCGCCCGCGTCCGTCATCAGGGTCAGGATGCGCAGCGAGGTGATGCGGTCGCTGACGTTGCCACGCATGTCGATCACCAGGCGGGTGACGACGTTGTTGACATTGATCACGTGATCGAGACGTTCCTGGATTTGCGCCATGCGCGCGATGCCGAGGACGGTCACGGCCACCAGCAGAACCAGTACCAGGGCGAAACCCAGGCCCAGGCGGGTACCAACCTTCATTTTTGCTAAATTCATTTCGGCTCTTCGTAAATGAAACTATTGATAAGGATTTTTGCCCGGCACGACAAGACGAAGGCTGCGCAACACCGGTGTCCGCCCTTACCCATTGGTATGCTGGCGGTCTCCGGCCGCACGCAGCCTGGGGTACTTCCTGATCTACAACAGCCCTGAAAACGCCAGTGACTGCGAATGCAAATTTGTTCTACACACTGAATTTTTGACACAGATGATGCGAGATCAACATCAAACATTCATATGAGAAATATTTGTCTATAATCAATTATAGGTGTAAATTTTGCCTCAAAGCAAGCAATAAGTACCCGAATAAATGGCTGATTAACTTTCTTCGGGGAAATGGCAACAACGCCGTTTCTTGCCCCATAGAAACGCCCCACGACAGTGCGGGCGTGCGCCGAAACAGCGCATTTACAACACATGGCATAGCCATATGACATCGTTTGGGGAGAGGGACTCAGAGGAGGGGGTAGTGCGGACAATACCAGTGCGCAAGGGTACCGGTATAGACAAGTTGGATTAGCGGTCCCAGCTGCAATGCATCACATAGGCGTGGCCGTCTGTGCCGAAGACAAAGATGCTCCAGATGGCGCCCAATCGACCAGCCAGGCTGCCCTGACCCGACGATACCAGTTGATACCAGTGCGGCTCGCTACCGAACAGTTCGGCCAGTTCGGCCTCGAAACCATCATATAAACGGGCGTCGAGCGGCTCGCGGTCCGCCTCGCTCATCGGCAGCAAGCGCTCGAGCAGCCACTGGCGCGGCGTGCACAAGGCGCCGCTGCAGTCCATGCTCTCGATCGGCTGCAGGCGCATGCCGTCCGGCTCCAGCTTCAGCGTGCGGCACAGCGCGTCGAGCGATGCCTGCGGCGCGACGGGCCCCAGATACTCGCACAGAAACAGGCTGCCATCATCCTTCAATGCTGTGACAGCCTGCAGGTAGCCATGCAACTGCTGTGCATGGACGTGGACGTCGCCGCGCATCAGGCAGGCAAGGACAAGCGCGCCGCCGCTTCCAGCAGCAGGCGCGGATCACCCGACGCCAGCTTCTTGGAATCGGACAAGGTCTGGCGGAAGCCGCGCGCGCCGGGCAGGTTTTGCATCAGGCCCAGCATGTGGCGCGTGACGCTGTTCAGTTTTAATCTCCCCGCTTCTTTTTCCAGCTGCGCGCTGATATACGGAATCATCGCTTCGAGCACCTGTTCACGCGTTTTGACGGGCGTGTCGTCGCCGTAATAGCGCTGGTCGAACTGCGCCATCACATACGGGTTATGGTACGCCTCGCGGCCCAGCATGACGCCGTCCAGGTGCTGCAGGTGCAGGTCGATTTCGTCCAGGGTCTTGATGCCGCCATTGATGATGAACTCGAATTGCGGAAAATCACGCTTCAGGCGGTAGGCATAGTCATACTTGAGTGGCGGCACTTCGCGGTTTTCCTTCGGGCTCAGGCCTTTCAGGATGGCATTGCGCGCATGCACGATAAACGTCTTGCAGCCGGCATTGGCCACGGTACCGACGAAATCGCGCACGAAGTCATACGATTCGCTGTCATCGATGCCGATGCGGTGCTTCACGGTGACATCGATGTCGACCACGTCGCGCATGGCCTTCACGCAGTCGGCCACCAGTTGCGGCTCGGCCATCAGGCAGGCGCCGAATGCGCCCTTTTGCACGCGCTCGGAGGGGCAGCCGCAGTTCAGGTTGACCTCATCGTAGCCCCACTGCTGGCCCAGCCTGGCGCTGGTGGCCAGGTCCTTCGGATCGCTGCCGCCCAGCTGCAGCGCCACCGGATGCTCTTCCTCGTTGAAGCGCAAATGGCGCTCCACGTCGCCGTACACCAGCGCGCCCGTCGTCACCATCTCGGTGTAGAGCCAGGTGTGGCGCGTGATTTCGCGGTGGAACTTGCGGCAATGGCGGTCGGTCCAGTCCATCATCGGGGCGACGGACAGGCGGCGGGAAGGCAAAGAAGAGGAAGTCATGGTGTCTACAAAAAACAGGAGCTGCAAATGACAAACCCGCTGCGCGCCTCACCGGTGAAGGAAAGGCGGAGCAACGGGCTTGAGCGTGGCATGGCCCGCAGGCCATGCGCTACAACAGATTACGAATCGCGCGACGCTTTTTTACGCTCGTGCTCTTTCAGGAAGCGCTTGCGCAGACGGATCGATTTAGGCGTGATTTCCACCAGTTCGTCGTCCTCGATGAATTCGACTGCGTATTCCAGCGACATCTGAATTGGCGGTACCAGGCGCACCGCTTCGTCGGTACCCGACGAACGCACGTTGGTCAGCTGCTTGCCCTTGATCGGGTTGACGACCAGGTCGTTGTCGCGCGAGTGGATACCGATGACCATGCCTTCGTAGACTGGGTCATTGTGCGACACGAACATGCGGCCGCGGTCTTGCAGTTTCCAGATAGCGTAGGCAACAGCAGCGCCGTCATCTTGCGAGATCAGCACGCCGTTGCGACGGCCAGCCATTTCGCCACGGGTGTTGTCGACTGGCGCGTATTCGTGGAATACGTGGCTCATCAGGCCGGTGCCGCGGGTCAGGGTCATGAATTCGCCCTGGAAGCCGATCAGGCCACGCGCCGGGATCAGGTACTCGAGACGCACGCGGCCCTTGCCATCCGATTCCATGTTTTGCAGGTCGCCACGACGACGGCCCAGTTCTTCCATGACGCCGCCCTGGTTGACTTCTTCCACGTCAACGGACAGGTTTTCAAACGGCTCGTGGCGCACGCCATCAACCATTTTGAAGACCACGCGTGGACGCGAAACGGCCAGCTCGAAGCCTTCGCGACGCATGTTTTCGATCAGAATCGTCAGGTGCAGCTCGCCGCGGCCCGATACTTCGAAGATCGTGTCGTCGTCGGTTGGCGAAACGCGCAGAGCAACGTTGGCTTTCAGTTCGCGGTCCAGACGGTCACGCAGTTGGCGCGAGGTAACGAACTTGCCTTCGCGGCCAGCCAGTGGCGAGTTGTTGACCATGAAGTTCATGGTCAGGGTCGGCTCGTCAACGGTCAGCATCGGCAGCGGATCCGGGGTATCGACTGCGCACAGGGTCGAACCGATGCCGATTTCGTCGATACCGTTGATCAGGCAGATGTCGCCGGCGACGGCTTCGTCAACCAGCACGCGCTCCAGGCCCTTGAAGTTCAGCACCTGGTTGATGCGGCCTTTGATAGGCGTGGCGCCTGGACCATTGATGACCAGCACGTCTTGACCAACTTTAACTGTACCGCGGTTGACGCGGCCAATGCCGATCTTGCCGACGTACGACGAGTAATCCAGCGAGGTGATCTGCATTTGCAGCGGGCCTTCAGGATTGTCGTCACGCACTGGAACGTGTTCCAGGATGGCGTCAAACATCGGCTTCATGTCGCCGCTGCGCACGTCTTCGGTCAGGCCGGCATAGCCGTTCAGGCCCGAAGCGTAAATGATAGGGAAATCGAGTTGTTCGTCGGTCGCGCCCAGCTTGTCGAACAGTTCGAACGTCTGGTTGATGGCCCAGTCCGGGCGCGCGCCTGGACGGTCGACCTTGTTGACGATAACGATAGGCTTCAGACCCAGTGCCAGCGCTTTGCGCGTGACGAAACGGGTTTGCGGCATCGGGCCTTCCTGTGCATCGACCAGCAGCAGAACCGAGTCCACCATCGACAGAACACGTTCCACTTCGCCGCCGAAGTCGGCGTGGCCTGGGGTGTCGACGATATTGATGTGGGTGCCTTCGTACTCAACAGCGCAGTTCTTCGACAGAATCGTAATGCCGCGCTCCTTTTCCAGGTCGTTCGAGTCCATGACTCGGGTGTCGACCGCTTGGTTTTCACGGAAGGTGCCGGACTGGCGCAGCAGCTGATCCACCAGCGTGGTTTTGCCGTGGTCAACGTGGGCGATAATGGCGATATTACGAATTGCGCGTTTTGTATTTGACATGGTCGTAGTAGTTACTGAAAAACTGCGGAGTGCGTACAAGGTGTACGAGATACCCGAATGCTAATCTATTTCCGGAACCGCGTAGTATAGCATGTTGCGTTGCAACGCTATCTAAAAATGCTGGCGGCTCCCGCAGTCGGGGACGGTTTGTTTAAAAAAGCGACACTGTTTAACGAGTGTCGCTGGGTAATATGACGTTGCTGTGACTTATTGATGCGCTGTGGCAATGAGACGCTCTGGCGCCAGGATGCTGTATTCCTGCAACTGGCCGGTGCCCAGCAGCTTGCTGTCGTGATACACGCGCACCCTGCCCGGCTCGGCTGGCACGGCAACGTCTTCCTTGCCCAGCGCGATGCGCTGGCCATGCAGGAAACGCTTGGCCAATTCTTCCGTCAGCTGGACGGCCGGAAAACTCGACAGCAAAGCATCGACGGGCGCCAGCAAACTCAACGGCGCGGCATGCGCAGTCAACTCATCGAGCGAGACGACGCCGTCCAAGGTCAGGCTGCCCACCTGCGTGCGGCGCAAGGCGTTCAGATGGCCGCCACAACCCAAGGCATGGCCGATGTCTTCACCCAGCACGCGGATATACGTGCCCTTGCTGCACATCACGGACAATTTCAGGAACGGGGCGTCATAGCCGAGGAACTCGAGCTTGTGGATGGTCACCGGGCGCGCTTCGCGCTCCAGGGTGATGCCTGCCCTTGCATACTCATACAAGGGCTTGCCATCCCGTTTCAAGGCCGAGTACATCGGCGGCGTCTGCAAAATCGGCCCGCGGAACTGCGCCAGCACGGCTTCGATCTGCTCTTCGGTGACGTTGACGTCGCGCGTTTCCAGCACTTCGCCCTCGGTATCGCCCGTATCCGTCGTCTGTCCCAGGTGCACCAGGGTTTCGTAGGTTTTATCGGCTTCCAGCAAGTCCTGCGAGAACTTCGTCGCTTCGCCAAAGCACAGCGGCAGCAAGCCCGTGGCGAACGGATCCAGCGTGCCCGTATGGCCCGCTTTTTTCGCGTTCAAAACGCGCTTGGCCTTGATCAGGGCGTCATTGCTGGACCAGCCTACAGGCTTATCCAACAGCAAGACGCCGTCGACCAGGTCGCGCACCCGCTTGATGCCGGGCGGTTTCTTCGGACCCGCCACTGTTATTGCTCGTCCGCTTCTGGTTTGACATCCGGCTCGGCGTCAGCCGCGCGCGTGGCGTTGGCCTTGTCGATCAGCAAGGACATTTCCATGCCGCGCGAAGTCGAGCTGTCGTGCACGAAATGCAGCATCGGCAGGGTGTGGATGTGCAGGCGTTTGCCCAGCAAGCCACGGATGAAGCCGGACGCGGCCATCAGGCCTTCGGTGGTGTTCTTGATGGCTTCCTTGCTGTCTTTCAACATCGTGAAAAACACCTTGGCGTGCGCGTAATCGGGCGTGATCTGCACTTCGGTGATGGTGATCATCGTGCCGACGCGTGGATCCTTCAATTCGTAGGCGACGATTTCAGCCAGATCGCGCTGGATCTGGTCAGCCACGCGCAAGCCGCGCGCTGGCATGGTTTTGCTATGTTTAGCCATGATTTTATGCTGTCCTAAGTGCCGCAGGGCGCATGAGTCAAACGGTTGCCCGTTGACCAATGCGCCCCACGTGTTTGCGCGGACAACGATATGTCCGCGCCATTGCTTCTGTGATTACAGGGTACGAGCGATTTCCTGGACTTCAAACACTTCCAGGGTGTCGCCAACCTGAATGTCGTTGTAGTTCTTCAGCGACAGGCCGCACTCCAGACCGGCGCGAACTTCTTTCGCATCGTCCTTGAAGCGTTTCAGGGAGTCGATCTCGCCGCTCCAGACCACGATGTTGTTGCGCAACAGGCGGACGGAAGAAGCACGCTTGACCACGCCATCGGTGACCAGGCAACCGGCAATCGCGCCCACTTTCGAGACCAGGATAACCTGGCGGATCTCGACCTGGCCGATGACGGTTTCGCGTTTCTCTGGTGCCAACATGCCCGACAACGCCGATTTGATCTCGTCGATCGCATCGTAAATGATGTTGTAGTAGCGAATGTCCACGCCATTCGACTCGGCCAGCTTGCGTGCCTGGGCATCAGCACGGGCGTTAAAGCCGATGATGACCGCTTTCGAGGCGACTGCCAGGTTGACGTCCGATTCCGTGATGCCGCCGACGGCTGCGTGCACAACTTGTACGCGCACTTCGGAGGTCGACAGTTTCTGCAGCGAACCGACCAGCGCTTCTTGCGAACCTTGCACGTCGGTTTTGATGATCAATGGCAAGTTTTTCACTTCGCCTTCGGCCATCTGGTCGAACATGTTTTCCAGTTTCGCAGCTTGCTGTTTCGCCAGTTTCACGTCGCGGAACTTACCTTGACGGAACAGACCGATTTCACGCGCTTTGCGCTCGTCAGCCATGACGACGACTTCTTCACCGGCAACCGGCACTTCCGTCAAGCCCTGGATTTCGACCGGAATCGAAGGACCGGCTTCAGCGATCGACTTGCCGTTCTCGTCCAGCATGGCGCGAACACGGCCATACGAAGAGCCAGCCAGGATCACGTCGCCGCGGCGCAAGGTACCGGACTGCACCAGGATCGTCGCGACAGGACCACGGCCCTTGTCCAGACGCGCCTCGACTACCAGGCCGCGCGCAGGCGCATCGACCGGTGCCGTAAGTTCCAGCACTTCGGCTTGCAACAGCACTTGTTCCAGCAGGTCGTCGATACCTTGACCCGTTTTGGCCGAGACCGGCACGAATGGCGATTCGCCACCGTATTCTTCCGGTACGACTTGTTCTGCGACCAGTTCCTGCGTCACGCGGTCAACGTTGCCGCCTGGTTTGTCGACCTTGTTGATCGCCACCACCAGCGGTACGCCAGCTGCTTTCGCATGGGCAATCGCTTCTTTCGTTTGCGGCATCACGCCATCGTCGGCGGCAACCACCAGAATCACGATGTCGGTTGCCTTGGCGCCACGGGCACGCATCGCGGTAAACGCTTCGTGGCCCGGGGTGTCGAGGAAGGTGATCATGCCGCGTGGCGTATCGACGTGGTAAGCACCGATATGCTGCGTAATGCCGCCCGCTTCGCCGGATGCCACCTTGGCGCGACGAATATAGTCCAGCAGCGAGGTCTTGCCGTGGTCGACGTGACCCATGACGGTGACCACCGGTGCGCGTGGCTTGGTTTCGAAGTGCGCGTGTTCGCCCACATCGGCCAGCAACGCTTCCGGATCGTCCAGTTCGGCGGCGAACGCCTTGTGGCCCATTTCTTCCACCAGAATCATGGCGGTTTCCTGGTCCAGCACCTGGTTGATCGTGCACATCTGGCCCAATTTCATCAAATGCTTGATGACTTCGGATGCCTTGACGGACATTTTGTGCGCCAGTTCGGCCACGGTGATCGTTTCCGGTACGTGCACGTCTTTGACGACGGCTTCCGTAGGAGCCTGGAAGTTCGATTCACGGTCGTCATGGTGCGTCGGGCGACGGCCCTTCGCGCCACCGCGCCAGCTGTCACGGCCGCCTGGGCCGCTGTTGCCGCGTGGCTTGGGACCACCGGTGGTGCCGCGTTTTTTCGCGTCATCGGACCAGGTGGACGACACATTGGCCGACTTGATGGATTTCTTGTCTGCAACAGCAGGCTTCTTGTCGCCCGGCTTGTCGCCAGGTTTCTTGTCAGCAGGCTTGTGCAGGGTGCCTTCCGGCGCCTTCGGCTTGACGGGAACCGGTACGGGTTCCGGTGCCTTGATGGCGCGGCGTGGCGCGTTCATCATGGCCTTGATCTGGGCGACTTCGTCGGCAACGGCCTTGCGTGCACGCTCGGTGGCTTCCGCTTTGTCAGCGGCTTCCTTGGCGGCAACAGCAGCGGCAGCCGCTTTCTTCTTCGCTTCTTCAGCGGCAGCAGCTTTTTTCGCTTCGGCGGCGGCGTCGTCAACGACAGGCGCAGCGGCGCTCGCGGCAGGCGCGGCAGCAGCTTTGGCGGCGGCTTTCTTCGCTTCCGCTTCAGCTTCTTTCTTCGCAGCCAGTTCAGCCTGCTGTGTGGCTTTCGCCTGGGCTTCTTTTTCCGCGTCGAGCTTGGCCAAACGTTCTTGCTTTTCGCGCAGATCGGCTTCCTGGCGGGCGATCAGTTCAGCCTGTTTACGGGCTTCTTCTTCACGGCGCGCCACGTCGGCGGGATCGATCACCGGTGCGGCAGGCGCGACCGGTTCAGCTGCGACCGGCGCAGCTTCGTCACGCTGGACGAAAGTGCGTTTCTTGCGCACTTCCACCTGGATGGTGCGCGATTTGCCGGTTGCGTCAGCTTGCTTGATCTCAGTCGTTTCCTTGCGGGTCACGGTGATTTTTTTCTTTTCTGTGTCAGCCGCTGCGCCGTGTGTGCGGCGCAGATGATCCAAAAGCTTGTCCTTATCATCTTTCGACAATGGATCTGACGTCGAACTTTTCTCGACGCCGGCAGAACGCAGCTGCGTCAGCAGCAAATCTGCAGGCATCTTCAGTTCGGTGGCAAATTGGGCTACGTTGTTACTCGCCATTCAGTCCTCTTTTCTATGTGTCGCGGAGATGATAAAGATACTCAAATTAAGCCTTTGCGGATTCGGCCAGACTCCATGCCTTGGCTTGCAACGCCTTGGCACGATCGTCGTATTTCGAGTCAACCAACTTCATCTCATCGTCGGTCACATCTTTAAATTCACTTGTAATCAGTTCACGCGCACGGTCCGCAGACAAGGCCAGGATTGCGCCAAATTCGTCGTATGCCAGTGCTGCAAATGCTTCAACGGTCTTGATACCAGCCAGACCCAGCTTGCCGGCGGTAATGCGGTCCATGCCTTCCAGACCTACCAACGCCTCGTCCATGCCTTCCAGACCCTCTTCCGAAGCAATCGCTTCGGTAACGAGCGCATCACGCGCACGGGTACGGAGTTCATTGACGGTATCTTCGTCAAACGATTCGATTTCCAGCATTTCGGAAATTGGCACGTAAGCGATTTCTTCCAGACTGGCGAAACCTTCTTCCACCAGAATATCGGCCACTTCCTGGTCGACATCGAGCTTTTCCATGAACAGGATGCGCACGGCAGCCGTTTCCTGGGCAGCTTTGTCAGCCGATTCTTCGGCCGTCATGATGTTGATCTTCCAGCCGGTCAGGTCCGAGGCCAGGCGCACGTTCTGGCCGGAACGGCCGATCGCGATTGCCAGGTTTTCTTCGTCCACGACGACATCCATCGCGTGTTTTTCTTCGTCAACCATGATCGACGACACGTTCGCCGGCGCCAGGGCGCCGATGACGAACTGCGCCGGATCTTCCGACCACAGCACGATGTCGACGCGTTCGCCACCGAGTTCGCCGGTGACAGCCTGCACGCGCGAACCGCGCATGCCGACGCAAGTACCGATCGGGTCGATGCGCTTGTCGGCCGTGTAGACGGCGATCTTGGCGCGCACGCCGGCATCGCGGGCAGCGGATTTGATTTCCAGCATGCCTTGCTCGATTTCCGGCACTTCCAGCTCAAACAGCTTCATGATGAAGTCTGGCGCGGTGCGCGACAGAATCACTTGCGGGCCGCGCATATTGCGGTCGATGCGCAAGATGAAAGCACGCACGCGGTCGCCGATACGCAGATTCTCTTTCGGGATCATCTGGTCGCGTGGCAGACGGGCTTCGATCTTGCCCGATTCGACGATGGCGTCGCCGCGTTCCATGCGCTTGATGGTGCCGGTGACGAGCGAGTCGCCGCGTTCCAGGAAGTCGACCAGGATCTGTTCGCGTTCGGCGTCACGCACGCGCTGCAGGACAACCTGTTTGGTATCCTGGGCGAAACGGCGGCCGAATTCAACGGATTCGATCGGTTCTTCGATGTGGTCATCGACTTCGATATCGGAAATCTGTTCTTTTGCCTCGAAATGCAGGATCTCCTGATCCGGCAATTGCAGGCCCGCTTCATCGGGCACGACGTGCCAGCGGCGGAACGATTCGAATTCGCCCGTTTCGCGGTCGATCGAAACGCGGATGTCTACCTCACCCTCATACCGTTTCTTCGTGGCTTGCGCCAACGCGAATTCGAGGGCGCCGAAGACGACATCTTTATCGACGTTTTTTTCGCGCGCCAGCGCGTCAACCAATAATAAAACTTCGCGGCTCATGCTTTGCGTCCCTTAAAAACCACCTGCGGCACCAAGCGTGCCTTATCCACATCCGCGAGCGTAAACTCCAACATCGCCGGACCATCCTTACCTTCAAATTCCAACGACAATTTATCGCCCACGGGTTCTTGCAAGATCCCCTGGAACGATTTCCGGTTGTTCGTACCCGGCATCGCCACCATCAGCTTGACGATGATTTCCTGACCTGCGAAACGGACAAAGTCTTCCAGCTTGCGCACCGGACGATCAAGACCCGGGGAAGAAATCTCGAGACGCTCGTAAGGAACGTTCTCTACCGTCAACACATGCGATAACTGGTGACTCACCGTGGCACAGTCTTCGACCGTGATCGGACCTTTTTCAGCGGCATCGGCGGCGCTGAAATCAATAAAGACGCGCAGCAGTCCGCGCTCGGCACGTTCGACATCAACGAGCTCATAGCCCAGACCAGTAACTGTCTTTTCAATTAATCCCAACTGCTGCAAGAAATTCTCCAGAAATAAGGCCCGTTTTCGGCATGACAGCACCACTTGGGCGCCGACAACATGCAAAAACACGCATTCAAGTCATATATGGCCCCTTGCGGAGCCATGACAAACGGTTCAACAAAAAAAAAATGGGCATCTGCCCATCTTCTTGTATTTCCCCAACCAGATGAAAGCACTCCCCACCAAACAACCCTGCGGAGAACTTTTATTAGGCTGCAGATTATAACCTCTTATTAACTTCGCCGCAATGCCGCACACGAGGAGCGGCCCGGCTTACAACAGTTACAAGAGCGCGCACCCGCCGCAGATCGGCGGGTGCGCAAGAAGAAACTCTTCCCGATTAACCTTTGCTGCGGCGGCGCGGCATGCCATCCATGCCGCCGCGATCCATGCCGCCACGCGGCTGGCCACCGGAACGCGCTTGCCCACCGGCACCACCGCCCGTATTGCGGCGCGGACCCGTGTTGGCGAAGCCGAAGGCCGTTTGCAGCGGATCGGGCTGGCGCGGACCGCGCTGCGGCGCGCGGCCTTCGCCACCACCGGAAGGACGGCCCTGCCCCTGGCCTGCCGCACGCGGCGGACGGCCCTGGCCCTGGCCTTGGCCTTGCGCGCCTTCGAACGATGCCGACGAACGGGGCTGGCCACCCTGGAACGGACCTTGCGGCTGGCCGCGGCCAGGACCACGCGCTTCGCCTGGACGGCCGACGCCGCCTGGACGGCCCTGACCTTGCGGACGGGCAAACTGGCCTTGCGGCTGGCCACGGCGCGGCGCGACCGGGAACGGATCGGCGTTGCGGTTGCTCACATCGATGCGGTTGCCATTCGGCTCGTCATCGCGGTCCTTGCGTTCGACCTTGCGCGCTTCGCGGCCCTTGGCGGCGCCAGCGGCACGGGGGTCGCCCGATGCCGGCATTTTCTTTTCGATACCGTAGGCGGTCAGCAAGTCGCGCACGGTGTTTTCATCCATCTCTTCCCAGCGGCCGCGCTTCAGGCCGCTTGGCAGGGTCATGGCGCCGTAGCGGGTACGGATCAGGCGCGACACGGTCAGGCCGATCGCTTCGAACATGCGGCGCACTTCGCGGTTACGGCCTTCGCCGATCACCACGCGGTACCACTTGTTGATGCCTTCGCCGCCGCCATCGGCGATCTTGGAGAACTGCGCCAGGCCGTCTTCCAGCTCGACGCCGGCCAGCAGTTTCTGGCGCATGCCCTCTTCCAGCTCGCCCAGCGTACGCACGGCGTATTCGCGGTCGATGCCGTAGCGCGGGTGCATCAAACGGTTGGCCAGGTCACCGGAGGTGGTAAACAGCAGCAAGCCTTCCGTGTTGAAGTCGAGGCGGCCAACGGCCAGCCACTTGCCTGCCTTCATGGTTGGCAGGCGGTCGAACACGGATGGACGGCCGTCCGGGTCGTTGTGGCTGACGATTTCGCCGGCCGGCTTGTGGTAGACCAATACGCGCGGCGGCTTCTTGCTGACGCGGCGCTGAATCAGTTTGCCGTTGATGCGCACGTGGTCGCTCGGCAAGATGCGCTGGCCGATGTGGGCCGGCTCGCCATTCACGGACACGCGGCCCGAAATGATCAGGTCTTCCATGTCGCGGCGCGAACCGAGACCGGCTTCGGCCAGCACCTTGTGCAGCTTCGGCGCGTCGTCGTCGGACGTCAGGTCGCGGCGCACGGCCACTTTCTGCACGCGGCCCGTGCCGCCTTCTTCGCTGTCGAACGCGTCGGAGGTGACGAACGAGAAGACAGCATCAGCGTCGCTGAGTTTGCCTGGCGCAGCCTGGCGGCCCTTGCCCTTTTTACGGCTCTTGCCGGCATTCTTGCCAGCGCCCGGTACGTCGTTGCGCGGACCGCGCGGCAGGCGCGGGCCGGAAACGAGGTTGCCTTCGGCATCGAACACGTCGGCGACAGGCGCGGCGGCTTGCTCTGCGGCAGGCGCGGCTGCAACGGCTTCGGCGGCCTGCGGTGCTTCGGCGCGCGGCGGCTGGCGCAGTGCGCGTTCCGCCTGCACGCCACGCATCTGGCGCGGACCGCGGGTCGGACGTGCCTCAGCCGGCTTGTCGGCGACGGCTTCGGGCGCCGTTTCAGCGACAGCGGCAGCGGCCTTGGCGGCGGCGCGGGCGCGCGGCGGACGCGGTGCAGGTGCGGCAACCGCTTCGGCAGCCGCTTCCGCGGCGTCGGCCACGGCCTTCAAGGCTGGCTTGGCGCGGGTTTTCTTGACGGCTGGGGCGGCTCCAACTTCAGCAGCGGCGACGGGCGCATCAGCAGCCACGTCGGCTTTCGTGCGGCGCTTCGGCTTGGCTGGGACAGCGTCGCCAGCAGCGGTAGTTGCAGCAGCGGCATCGGCTTCGATCTGAGCCTTGGTGCGGCGCTTGGGCTTGGCAACGATGGCTTCGTCGCTGGCGGTTACTGTCTCGGGTGTGTTCGGATTATTCATTCTTCGTTTCTTGGCTGTGCTGACCTGGCGCAGCGTCAACCGTTAGTTCTGGCGCAGGGTCGTGAGTGTAGGCTTCGTCCGTGGGCGAAGCATCGGGGCCGGCATCAAGGCTTGCTGTCACATCTATATCTGTCACAGCCGTATTGCTACCTGCACCAAGCTGGGGGACAAGCTCATTGCTTGCCTTGTCAAAATTTTCTTGCAGGGCCGCTTCCAGGGCTTCGAGCCCATTGCCCTGCATCTCGCTGATTTGCTGCAAAGGCGGCAGCTGGGACAGCGATTGCAAACCCAGGTCATCCAAAAATTGCTTGGTGGTGGCCAGCAAGGCCGGCCGCCCCACCACGTCGCGGTAACCGATGGCATCGACCCAGCCACGGTCTTCCAGCATCTTGATCGTCTGCGAATTGACGGCAACGCCGCGAATTTCCTCGATATCGCCGCGCGTCACCGGCTGGCGGTAGGCGATGATGGCGAGGGTTTCCAGGGTCGCCCGCGAATACTTGGGCGGCCGCTCGGGCGTCATGCGATCGAGATACATCTTCATTTCCGGGCGGCTTTGAAAGCGCCAGCCCGACGCCAGACTGACGATCTCGATGCCGCGCCCTTCCCACTCATCGCGCAACTCTTCCAGCAATTGCTTGATCGTGTCGGCGCCAACGCCGACGCCGCGCACGCGACCATTCTCGTCCGCATCGACGAACAGCTTCTTCAAGCTGTGGATCGTCAGCGACTCACGAGCGCACAGCAACGCGGTTTCGAGGACTTTTTTAGCCTCAATTGTATTCATAGCAATTCTGTGCGGATGTGTGTTGCAATTCGTATGCAGAGAAAGAAATCAAAAACGTTCATTTCAACGTAACAGAGGGCAGACATCGATGATGACGCCGTGCTGGGTTACTAGTTGAGGCTGTTTTTCCGACGCCTTGGCCGATGCGCGCAAAGCGGGACTAAAGCGGATGCAGTGAAAGTCCTGCCATCCATGGTGCTGGCCTTAATTAACCTTCACTAAGTAACCAGCAATGAAACGATCTCCGGAGCAGCTGCTTTTCCCGTGGCGACGAAGCAGCCAGACAGGAGAGCGACAGTCGTCGTTTCATCCAACGATGCCAATTGTACCTGATAAAAAGCGGAAAAGCGCAAAACCGGGCAAAACACGCGTTTTACCCGGTTCTGGCGCGACATATCGCCCGCTGCCCGCATCACAGGGAGGCGAGTTTCTCCGACAGAATGGCCGATGCACCCAGGAAAGCTGGGTACTGCGCCGTGATGACGAAGGTCGGCACTTGCGAGACATAATTGGCGAAGCGGCCCTTGCGCTCGAAGCGGGCGCGGAAGCCGGAGCGGTCGAAACGCGCGCCCAGGCGTGGCACGATGCCGCCGCCGATATAAATGCCGCCCAGCGCACCCAGGGTGACGGCAACGTTGCCCGCCACCGTGCCGAGCATGCAGCAGAACGCTTCGATGACGTCGTCGCACAGCTGGGATTCGCCAGCCAGCGCGCGGCGCGTGATTTCCGCCGCCGGCAAGTCTTCCGCCGGCACGCCCGCGCGGTCGGCCAGGGCGCGGTAGATCAGTTCCAGACCATCGCCGGAGATCAGGCGTTCGGCCGAGACGTGCTCATATTCACGCCAGGCAAATTGCAGAATGCTCACTTCCGTTTCATTGAACGGCGCAAAGCTGACGTGGCCGCCTTCGCTTTGCAGGGCGATCCAGCCGCCATGCGACGGAATCAGGCCCGATACGCCCAGGCCCGTGCCGGCGCCGATCAGGCCGATGGCCGTGTTCGGACGGGCCGTGCCCGCGCCCACCTGGTGCTTTTGCTCGTTCGACAACTGCGGCAAGGCGCGCGCCAGGGCCGTGAAATCGTTGACCACGTCCAGGGTCGTGAAACCGCACTCTTCGCGCATGGCGCGGATCGAGAACGACCAGTGGTGGTTCGTCATGCTGAGGAAATCGCCGTCGACCGGGTTGGCGATGGCGATCACGGCATGGCGCACGGCTTGCCCGCCGGCGGCTGCGATATGCGGCAGGGCCAGATAGGCTTGCAGGGCGGCGGACAGGCTCGGGTAATCGGCACAGGGCAGCACTTCCACCAGGGTGATGTGGCCAGCGGCCACTTCCAGGGCGAAACGGGCATTGGTGCCGCCCACGTCGGCCAGCAGGCGCGGTCCATCGGCGAAGGCGGAAGTCGGCAGTACGGGAGAAGACGAAGCGCTCATGATTTTAAATGATGAAGTGGGACGCATGGGACGCCAAGCTTAAAGGATGAATGCGCCCGGAGGCAAGCAAAGTTTGTAGTTTAAGTACATCAAAACGAGCCTTTATTGGTAGTTCCACTCCAAATGCAACAGGCAGCGCAAAAATTGCTTGAAAACAATGATTTATAGTAAGTGCTCGCACTCGGTAAACTCAAGAAAAGCATGTTGCATAGCAGCAGGAATCGCCTTGAAAACACAGTATGCCGGAGTTTGCGCAAAGCCGCTTTGTATGGAACGGCGCAGGTGTGGCGCTGCCGTCCTGGCGGCGCTGCAACGATGTTTTCGTATTATTACTACCGACTTGCGTGCTACCAAGCAACAGCTATCGGCCAGCAATCAGGCGGATCAGGAAGGCAAACCTTCGCCCAGCAGGCTGGCAGGCGCCGGCTCGTCGGAGCGGTAGGCGGCATTCCAAGCGTCGAGGCCGCCATGCAGGGGCTTGGCCCGGTGGAAGCCGTGCTGGTGCAGCAGCTTGGCCACTTGCGCGGCCGTCACGTCGTTGGGACAGCTGCAATACACGATGATGTGGCGGTCCTTGTCCATGGCGATCATGGCCGGCACGGGTTCCTTGCCGTTGAAGAACAAGGCGCCCGGCACTGCCGGCTCCAGCGCCTGCGCCGTGGCGCTGCGCGCGTCGACCATCAGCGGCTCTTCGCCCTGCTCTATGAGTTCGAGCAATTCATCGATGCCGATGCGCTCGATCTGCAAGGCCTGGCGGAAACGCCGGCGTTCGAGGAATTTGTACAGCAGGAACAAGCCCAGCAAGGTGGCCAGCATCAGCAAGGCCGTGCTGCCCATGGTGCTGAGCAAGTCGAGCACCTGCTGCACGCTGGCATGGAAAATCACGCCGACGACGATGCCCGTGCCGCTCCACAGCAAGGCGCCCAGGCCCGCGTACAGGAAGAACAGTCCCGGCGGCGTACCCAGCGCGCCCGACATGGGCGCCGCCACGGTATTGAAACCCGGCACGAACTTGGAGACGATCAGGGCTTTCGGGCCCCAGCGCTTGAATTTGTCTTCCGTCTGGCTGACGCAGTAATCGGGCGACAGCGAGATGCGGCACAGCAGCCGCAGGATGCGCTTGCCGAAATGGCGGCCCGCGCGGAACCACGTGAAGTCGCTGATCAGGCAGGCGCTTAGCGCGGCGGCCAGCACCAGGCCCCCATTCATGTCGCCATCGACGGCCAGCGCCCCCGCCACCACGAGGATGGGAAAGGCGGGAATCGGCAGGCCGAGCTGCTCCACCAGCACGATGCCAAAGACAATCAGGACACCGTAATGTTCGAGCAGGTAAATGAGGTTGGGCATGGCCGCTATCTTACCGTAAAAGCGTGTTTAGATTTGCACGCCCTTGGGTATGGCGCTGAGCAGGGTGCGCGTGTATGGATGCACGGGATTGCGGTACAGCTCATCCGAATCGGCCAGCTCCACCACTTGCCCCTTGTGCATCACCATCACGTGGTCGGCGATGTATTTCACCACCGACAAATCGTGCGAAATGAAGATGTAGGACAGGCCAAATTCATCCTGCAAATCCTGCAGCAAATTGAGTACCTGCGCCTGCACCGACACGTCCAGCGCCGACACGGATTCATCGCACACGAGGATTTCCGGCTGCATGGTCAGGCAGCGGGCAATCGCGATGCGCTGGCGTTGTCCGCCAGAAAACTCGTGCGGATAGCGGTGGAAGGCCTGTTCCGGCAAGCCGACTTTATCGAGCAGCCAGTAGGCCTTGGCGATGCGTTCCTGGTCGGTCGCGCCGATCTTGTGAATGCGCATCGGTTCCAGCAAAATCTGCCCCACCGTAAAGCGCGGGTTCAAGGACGCGTATGGATTCTGGAAGATGATCTGGATGCGGCGTTTATACGGCAAATATTCCTTGTTCGGCATGGCGATCAGATCCTTGCCGTGGAACATGGCCGTGCCGCCCGTTGCCTGGTGCAGGCGCAGCAGGGTCAAGCCCACCGTCGTCTTGCCGGAACCGGACTCGCCCACCACGCCCAACGTCTTGCCGCGCGGCAAAGTGAACGACACGTCCTTGACGGCCTGGAACTCGCGCTTGCCGAACAGGCCGACACGCGTATAAAAACTTTTACTGAGATTATTCACCACCAGCACGGGCTCGTCACCGGGCGTGTAGCCGCGCGTGCGCTGTTTCACCTCGACACCGGGGCCGGCCTTGCCGTCCATGTAATCGGCAATCACTGGCAGGCGCCATGGGCGCTCGTCCAGCGAAGGGCGGCAATGCAGCAGGGCTTTGGTATAAGCGTCGGTCGGTGCTTCAAAGACCTGGCGCACCTCGCCCGTCTCGCGCACTTCGCCGTGGCGCATGACGATCACCTGGTCGGCGATTTCCCCCACCAGGCCCAGGTCGTGGGTAATGAACAGCACGGACATCTGATGCTTCTTTTGCAGCGCCGCGATCAGGTCCATGATCTGCTTCTGGATCGTCACGTCCAGCGCCGTTGTCGGTTCGTCCGCGATCAAGAGTTTCGGTTCGCAGGCGATCGCCATGGCGATCATCACGCGCTGCTGCTGGCCGCCCGACATCTGGCTCGGGTAGGCGTCGATCTTGGTGGCCGGGTCGGGGATGCCCACTTCTTCCAGCAGCGCCAGCGTACGCGCGCGCGCCTGCTTGCGGTTCATGCCCATGTGCTGGCGCAACACTTCGGCGATCTGGAAGCCGACCGTGAACACGGGGTTCAACGACGACATCGGCTCCTGGAAGATCATCGAGATATCCTTGCCGCACATGGTGCGCCGCTCGGCGATCGACAATTTGAGCAGGTCGCGCCCGCCAAAGTGGATGCTCGAGGCGGGGGCTATGATGGTGTTATCCGGCGGCAGCAAGCCCATCACGGCCAGCGAGCTGACGGACTTGCCGCTGCCCGATTCGCCCACCAGCGCGACGGTGCTGTTGCGCGGCACGTTGAACGAGATGCCCTTGACGGCTTCGAACGTGGTCTTCTTGTCCAGGCGGAAGGTGACGCGCAGGTCGCGCACTTCCAACAGGTTATTCTGGTCCATGAGCAACTCCTATTTCACTTTGGGGTCGAGCGCATCGCGCAAGGCATCGGTAAACAGCGAGAACGCCGTCACCAGCACGGCCATCGCCGTGGCGGCGGCTGTCAGCTGCCACCATTTGCCCAGGATCAGTTCATTTTGTGCCTCGTTGAGCATGCTGCCCCACGAGACGGTACCCACCGGCACGCCAAAGCCGAGGAAGCTCAAAATCACTTCCGCCTTGATGAAGCCCACGACCAGAATCGACATTTGCACCAAGGCAACGTGGCTCACGTTGGGGAAGATGTGGGAAAACATCTTGCGCCAGTGCGAGGCGCCGATCGCGTCTGCCGCCATCACGTATTCGCGCGCCTTGTGCTTGATGTATTCGGCGCGTATCAAACGGTACGGCCCCGTCCAGCCCGTCAGCCCCAGGATCAGCACGATGGTCAGCACGCCCTTCTGTTGCAGCACGGCCGCCACCGTCAAGATCATCAGGATCGATGGGATCGACGTGAAAATGCTGTAGAACCAGTTGAAAAAGTCATCGACGACGCCGCCGAAGTAGCCGGACACGGCGCCAAAGATGGTGCCCAGCACCACGGCCAGCAAGGCCGCCACCAGGCCCACGACGATCGACGTTTCGCCGCCCTTGATGGTTTTCTGCAGGATGTCGTGACCCCACTTGTCGGCGCCGAACGGCAGGGTTGCCGCCTTGTGCGTGACGAGTTTCTTGGCCTTGCCCATGCCGGCGCGCAAGGCCGTCAAGTCGTCGGCCAGCGGGTCCGTGACGCCGTACATCTCGACGCCGGCCGATGGATTACTGCCCATCTGGGCCCGCAGTTCGGCGATGTCGTCGGCCAGCGGATCAAGCACGTTGACGGGGGTGGGCGCGCTGCGCTCGTCCGTCACGGGCATCGCGCCATCGGCGGCGACGTCCTTGTCGGCGCCCACGAAGGTCGGCGGCGCATAGCTGACGGCCACTTCGTCTTCCCAGTTGGAGGCCACCAGGCCGCTGGCGGACGCCAGCACCAGCAGGAAAAAGGCGCCGACCACGGCCAGCGATACCATTGCAATCTTGTCGCCGCGCAAACGGCGCCACGCCAGGGCCCACAGGCCGGGCGATGTATGAGGTTTCGACATCGTCTCTTTCTACTTCAGTTGTACGCGAGGATCGACCGCCTGGTACAGCAGGTCGGTGAGCAGGTTGAAGAGCATGGTGGCGGCGGCAACATACACGGTGATCGCCTTGATCACCGGAAAGTCACTGCGCTCGACGGCCAGAATCACTTCACGCCCGATGCCGGGGATGCCGAAAAAGCGCTCGAGCAGGAAAGCGCCGATCAGCAGGGCCGGCAAGTTCGACATCACATAGGTAATGATGGGAATGCCGGCATTGCGCAGCACGTGCACCCACATGATGCGGCCTTCCTTGAGGCCCTTGGCGCGCGCCGTGCGCACGTAATCCTGGTTCGCCTCGTCCAGCACGAAGGTGCGGAACAGGCGCAGGGTCGGCGCAATCGACACGGCCAGGCCGATCAGGATCGGCAAGGTGGAATAGCGCAGCAGGTTTTCCCAGAAGCTGTCGCCCCAGCCCTGCACGGGGAACAGGCCCAGTTTATAAGCGAAGCCGTACTGGAAGACGATGATGTAGACGAGGATGGAAATCGACATGCCCACTGTACAGGCGATCATGACGGCGCGGTCCGTCAGCGAGCCACGCACGAAGGCGATGGCCAGCGCCAGCGCCACGCCAAAAAACGTTTCCAGCACGGTCAGCGGGATCAAGACCATCATCGACGGCCCCAGGCGCGAGGTGATGATGTGCGACACGGATTCCCCCGTGGCCCAGCTCTGGCCGAAGTCGAACGTGACGATCTGCTTGATGAAGATCCACAGCTGCACGTAATACGGCTGGTCGACCCCGAGCTGGCGGCGGATGTTGGCGATGCTTTCGGCACTCGACATCTTGCCGGCCAAAATGTAGGCGGGGTCACCGCCGACCCAGTTAAACAGGATAAACACCAGCAGGACCACGCCCAGCATGGTCGGCAGCATCTGCCACAGGCGGCGCAGGATATAAGCAAACATAATGATTCCTTGTTTCTATAAGCTGCGCTTATTTTTTAGCCGGGTCGGCAGCAGGCGCCACCGGCGCGCCCGTATTGTCGATATCCATATACGCCCATTCCTGGAACAGGATCGGGTGCTTCTTGTAGCCCTGCACCGACTTTTGCGCCAGCATGTTGCGGTAGCGCGCATAGCCGATCAGGGCGCCCGCATTGACTTCCAGGCGGCGCGCCATCTTGTGGAACAGCTCGTCGCGCTCAGGGCTGGCCGG
Source organism: Janthinobacterium sp. BJB401 (assembly GCF_013372745.1). Lineage (NCBI taxonomy): Bacteria > Pseudomonadati > Pseudomonadota > Betaproteobacteria > Burkholderiales > Oxalobacteraceae > Janthinobacterium > Janthinobacterium sp. BJB401. The sequence continues at coordinate 53,833 of NZ_JABXFH010000014.1, forward strand.
CATGGCCTGGCTGGCCGCGTACCATTTATCGTACTCGGGATCCTGGTAGCAGCCATTGTTGTTCTGGTGCGTGTTCGGGCCGTAGAACAGCTGCATGAAGTTGTCGCCGTCCGGATAGTCGGCCAGCCACGGCGCCGTGCGCGTCTGCATCTTGCACTGCTTTTCCGTCTTTAAAATGTCGGAAAAGATCATGCGGTCGTTTTCCATGCGGATGCCCAGCGAGTTGTACGTCTTGCGCCACATTTCCGCCTGCAGCACGCCATTGGCTTCGTTGCGCGAAGCGTAGCGGATCAGCAGCGGCTTGCCGTCCGGAAGAGTGCGCCAGCCGTCGGCGCCCTTCTTGTAACCGAATTTATCCAGCAATTTGTTGGCCAGCACGGGATCGTATTGCAGTAGGGATTTGTAGTGCGGATCGTAGCCGACGACGCCGGGCGGTATCGGATAGTCGAGGCGCTTGGCCTGGCCATTCCAGATGATGCGGATTTCCTCGTCGATATTGTGCGCCATGGCGATGGCGCGGCGCAGGGCGATCTTTTCCTTGCTGAAGCCGCCCAGGGTCGGGTCTTCCATATTCCAGTAGTAATAGCTGATCTCGGGATCGAGCAGGCGCGACAGTTGCACGCCCTTCTCCGCCAGCTCGGGACGCAGCTTGCCGTTGAGCAATGCTTTCGGCGCCAGCGGGCCATCGAGCCAGAACACATCCGTGCCGCCGCTCTGGAACGACAGCCAGCGCGACTGGTCTTCGATCATCACGGAAATTTCGATGCGGTCGATGGCGGGAATGCGTTTACCCTGCATCTGGCGCACGATGCGCTGGTCGTCCGGGTCGTCGCCTGCCATGAAGTTCCACGTCTCGGGCAAGTGCTGCGGGTTGCGGTTCAGGACGATGCGGTTGCCGCGCGTCCACTCACCGAGGGTGTAATAGCCGGTGCCGACGGGATTCGAACCCACTTCGCCCTTCACGTCGCCATATTTGTCCACCACTTCGCGCGCCACGGCGGCCGTCGGCACGTAGGCGAGGATCATGGGGAAATTGAAATCGGTCTTGGTCAGCGTGATGCGCAAGGTGTACGGGTCGAGGATTTCCAGGCCGGCCACCTTCTTGTTGAAGTCGAGCTTGTTCGACTTGGCCGCTTCCTTGGCCAGATCATCGAGGCCCACCACCTTGCCTTCGAACAGCCAGCTGTGCGGCGAAGCCAGGCGCGGGTCGAACAAACGCTTCCACGAATACACATAATCGGCCATCGTCAGTTCGCGGCGCTTGCCGCCGAACGCGGCGTCCGGCGTGAACAGGATGCCTTTTTTCAGGCGGATGGTATAGGTCTTGCCGTCGGCGGACACTTCCGGCATGGCGGCGGCCGCACCGGGCACCACCTTCACGGGGCGCGCCAGGTAATCATAGGTGTACAGGGTGTCGAAGACGGCCTGCGTGATGTGGTTCGAATACAGGTCGCGCGCGGTGGCCGGATCGAAGCCCGTCTCGGCGGCCGGCAGAATATAGCGCAAGGTTTTCACCGGCGCGCCCGCGGCAGGGGCGGCATCGGCGGCAACGGCCGCCAGCGGCAGGGTGGCCAGGCAGGCGAGCAGCGCCACGCGCCGCATCCATGGTGACTTCATGTAATACCCTTCATCTCGATTATCTGTCGCACCGCATTGGTGCGCCTGTACTGGCTTCCCCCTGGGATACAGGATTCCACCGCCAAAACCAGTCCATCCACGCAAGATCTATGCCTTGCTTATCGCCAGCCCCGTCCGCATGCAGGCGCGCTGGAAAAAGGCGTAACGATAACGCATATTTTGTCCGCCGGGCGAAAAGCCGCAGTGCTGGCGTGGCGCGCAGCCACGGCCGCCCGATCACGGGGAAAATCTTCCGCATCGCAACAAAAGCCAGCCGCCACCATGAAAAAATACCTTGGTAACAACCCTTACGGCCCCGAATGACAGCTGTTTTTATGGCAGTACGGAAAATATGCGGCGCACTGCAACATTGAAATAATTGCAAATATTGAAACAAGTCAATATTATAAAAAACACTGTTGTTTCCATGCCGAAAAAGCATGTGTGCGCGTTGACAGGTTTTCCCGGCAAATGGTCTTATCAATCACGGCAATGCACGATATGCCGTTTGACCCACAGCGATTGCCGACGCAGCAATCTTTATCACCCTGGCAAAGCTGTGCCGCACAAGGGCCAGCCGAGCACACTTTCGGAGTTCTGAGAATGATGATGGAAACAGTGATATCCCGCTCCGTACGCCTGATCTTTTCGGGTAGCGTGGCAGCGCTCAGCCTTGGCATCATGGCTGCGCCGGCAATGGCACAAGATGCCAATGTGCAACGTGTGGAAATTACAGGCTCGAGCATCAAACGAGCCACGGCCGAGACCGCATCGCCGGTACAGCTCATCACCCGCGACGACTTGATGAAATCGGGCAAGGCCACCGTGGCCGAATACCTGCAAACCCTGACCGCCGATGGCGCCGGCTCCCTGCCGACGGGCTTCGGCAACGGTTTTGCCGCCGGTTCCACGGCCATCTCGCTGCGCGGCCTGGGCGCCACCTCGACCCTGGTCTTGCTCAATGGCCGCCGCATGGCGCCGTTCGCGCGCGCCGATGACGGCCAGAAGAGCTTTACCGACCTGTCCACCGTGCCGATGCAGATTGTCGAGCGCATCGAAATCCTCAAGGACGGCGCCTCGTCGACGTATGGCGCGGACGCCATCGCCGGCGTCGTCAACATCATCCTGCGCAAGGATTTCGAAGGCCTGACCCTGAAGGCCGACACGGGTATCTCCGGCGACAGCGACGCCAAGCAGCACCGCGCCTCGCTGACCTTCGGCAAGGGCAACCTGGACACGGATAAATTCAATGTCGTCGTCAATGCCGAATACAGCAAATCGGACATGCTGATGAACAGCGACCGCTCCGGGCGCAAATGGATAGGCAAGGGCGACCTGCGCCCGTATGGCTATGCGATCAACACCCAGTTCGCCGGCGGCTACATCAACAGCAACAACGATGCGAATCCCTCGCCGACAGGCCTGATCCGCGACCCCGTCACCAACAACTATGTCTCCCTGCCCGGCTGCTCCACCTTGTCCGTGTCTTCACCGCAAGATCCGAAAGGCGGCTGCGTGTGGCACCACGACCAGTTCCGCTCGATGCAGCCGAAGATCGAATCGGTCAACCTGTACACGCGCGGCACCTGGCAAGTCAATGCCGACACCCAGGTATACGCGGAAGCGGGCTACTCGAAACGCGACACGGCCTTTACCCTGATCCCGCCATCGGTCACGCCCACCGTCGCCTTCCCGCCGAACGCCACCAGCCCGACTGGCGTCGTCAATTACGGTTCCGGTGCCGGCACCACCATTGTGCTGGCCGCCAACCATCCGCAAAATCCGTACGGCGTGCCGGTACGCGTGCGCTACCAGGCTTTCGACGTCGGCCCCAGCACGCGCCAGGCCAACAACGAGTTCAACCGCATCGTGCTCGGCGTCAAGGGCAATGCCATGGGCTGGGACTACGATGCAGGCTACACGCATTCGGAATCGAAGCTGCACCTCGATTACAGCAACATGCTGAACATGGCCGTCGTCAGGGATGCCCTGGGCGATTCCAGTCCGGCCAGCAAGCATTTCCCCTACTACATCGGTGCACAGGCAGGCAAGAATCCGGCCTCGCTGTACGCAGCCATGGTCACCAACGCCACCTCCGATTCGACGACCAAGCTCGACATCATCGACTTCAAGGCCTCGCGCGAGCTGATGCAGTTGCCGGGCGGCGCCCTGGGCCTGGCAGTGGGCGCGGAACACCGTCGCGACAAGCTCGACAATCCATCGCTGACTGGCACGGAAGACGGTTCCATCAACGCCAGTTACGTGGCGGCCAAGGGCGACAGCAAGGTCTCGGCCGTGTTCATGGAAGTGCTGGCGCCCGTCTTCAAGACGGTGGAACTGTCGGGCGCCTTGCGTTACGACAAATACGACCGTTTCTCGTCGACCACGCCGAAACTGGGCGCCAAGTGGACGCCACTGAAAACCTTCGCCGTGCGCGGCACGTATTCGGAAGGTTTCCGCGCGCCGGGCCCGGCAGAAAGCAATGCCGATTCGCAATCGACGGGCACCGCGACCGTAAGCGATCCCGTGCGCTGCCCGGGCGGCACCCGCCTGCCGGGCGCCAATGCCAGCGACTGCGAACTGCAGGTGGCGGCCGTCAAGGTCGGCGACCCCAGCCTCAAGCCGGAAAAATCCAAGGGCTACACCCTGGGCATCGTGTGGGATCCGTTCAACGATACCAGCCTGTCGCTCGATGGCTGGAAGATCAAGCGCGAAAACGAGATCAACCCCCTGCCGTACAACGAAGCGGCCGCCCTGCCGACCGCCATCCGCGCCGACAACAACCTGACCATCAATGGCGTCGTCACGCCGAACACGGGCACCTTGCTGATCACCAAGGCGCCGTACCGCAACTCCAGCTTCACGGAGATCAAGGGTATCGACCTGGACGTCAAGCAGCGCGTGCGCCTGGGCGACTACGGCCGCGCCACGTTCGGCCTGACCTGGACCCACATCGCCTCGTGGGTGCGGGCCGAATCATCCACCGTGCGCTACCAGTTTGCTGGCACGCATGGCAATTGCGATACCTCCAACTGCGCCGGCACGCCGAAGGACAAGATCAATCTCACCGGCTCGTGGGATCTGGGCAACTGGAACGTCAGCGGCGTGCTGAACTATCGTTCAGACATGAAAAATATCAAGTTTGAGGGCATTCCTTGCTCCTCCAAACTGGCCGACGGCACACCGGCGCCGAACGGTTGCAAGCTCGCCTCATTCACCACGCTCGACCTGTCGAGCCGTTGGAATGTCAGCAAGCAGCTGCAACTGTTTGCCTCGATCAACAACGTGACCGACAAGATCGCGCCGCTCGATCCGCTGACCTATGGCGGCATGAGCTACAACCCGATGGATGCCAGCGGCGCCATCGGCCGCTACTTCAAACTGGGCGCCAGCTACAAGTTCTTCTAAGCTGACGCAGGCATCCTGACGCGAGGCGGTGAGCAATCACCGCCTTTTTTTGTTCCGACTGTGGCGCGCGAACACGCATCCACATGCCTATTGCGCAAACGCAAACCTTAGCTCCCGCGCGCCTGTAAAACTCCCTTGCAGGCCACTTGGCCAAACCCACGCCACAGGAGTGTCAGATGATGCCAACCCGCAGTCCCTTCCCTGCCTTGCGCCTGCTGTGCGCAGCCTTGCTCGGTGTTTATGGCCATGCGGCCATGGCGCAGGACACCGACACAGCCGGCACGCCCGCCATGCAAAGAGTCGAAGTCACCGGCTCCTCCATCAAGCGCCTCGTCGCGGAAACGGCGACGCCCTTGTCCATCTTCAAGGCCGAGGATTTCGCCAGGCAGGGCTTGACGACGGCCCAGGAAGTGCTGGGCAGGATCCCCGCGAACGCGTCGAGCATGGGCAGCGGCAATGCCGTCGGCGGCAATACCAGCGGCTTGCCCACGGGCGGCCAGGCCAGCGCCGACTTGCGCGGACTGGGCGGCGACAAGACGCTGGTGCTGCTCAATGGCCGGCGCATCGCCAACCATCCGTATGACGGCGCCAGCGTCGACCTGAACATCATTCCCATCGCCGCCCTGGAAAGAGTCGAAGTGCTGCGCGACGGCGCCTCGGCCATCTACGGCACGGACGCCATCGGCGGCGTCATCAACTTCATCACGAAGCGCTCCGTCAACGTCACGAACATCACCGCCGAAGTCGTCGCCCCCCAGCACAAGGGCGGCGACGAGCACCGCCTCAACCTGTCGACGGGCTTTGGCGAGCTCGACACGGATGGCTACAATATTTTTGGCGTGCTCGACTATCACAAGCAAGAAGTGCTGACCTCGCAGGACCGCGCCTTCTCGGCCACCGGCATCATCCCCTCGCGCGGCCTGTCCATTACCAGCGGCACGACTTTCCCCGGCAATTACTTCGATGCGGCCGCCAACGGCGGCAAGGGCCTGGCCGGCAATCCCTACGCGGCCAGCGGCTGCCTGCCGCCGCTGTCGGTGCCGGCCGTGCCGGCGAACGGCACTTGCCGCCAGGATTACACGCGCCAGATCGACGACCTGCCGGCGCAGGAACAGCTGGCATTCTTCGGCAAGGGCGCCTTCAAGCTGGGCGGCGGCCACCTGGCCACGGTGGAATATCTGCATTCGGAAAACAAGGTGAAGGCACGCACGGCGCCGCCGCCGCAAACAGGCTTGATCCTGCCCAGCACCAGCCCTTACTATCCGGGCAATGCGGGCGGCGTGCCGGCCCAGCCGGGCTTGTCGGGCCAGCCCCTGAGCGTCAACTGGCGCCCCGTCGAGGCAGGCCAGCGGCAGATCGATTCCACCGGCAAAGCCGACCGCCTGGTGCTGGCGCTGGAAGGGGAACTGGCGGGTTGGGATTACAAGACGGGACTGAGCCATGCGATCAGCAAGTCGTCGGAGAAATTTACCAACGGCTATGTGCAGGATGCGAGCTTTGCCGCTGGCGTGCTGAACGGCATCCTGAACCCGTTTGGCGTGCAGGATGCCCCCGGCAAGGCTTACCTCGACAGCACGGCCCTGCGCGGCGAAGTGCAGAACGCCAGGGTCACCACCACGGGCTTCGACCTCAAGGGCAGCCGCGAGCTGATGCAACTGGCCGGCGGCCCGCTGGCCATCGCTTTGGGCGGCGAAGTGCGGCGCGAAAAGGCCGACTTCAACGTCAACCGCGACATCGCCGGCCAGGCCACCAGTTCCGGCTTGTCGGGCTCGCTGTCGAAGAGCGGCTCGCGCTCCATCCAGGCCGTCTTTGGCGAAATCAACTTACCGCTGATCAAGGACCTGGAAGTGCAGCTGGCCGCCCGTTTCGACCATTACAGCGACGTGGGCAGCACCACCAATCCCAAGCTGGCCCTGCGCTACCAGGCCAGCAGCGCGCTGGTGCTGCGCGGCTCGGCCAGCACGGGTTTCCGCGCGCCCACCCTGTTTGAAAAGAATGCGCCACCGTCGAAGAACGATACCAACGATAGCTATGACGACCCGATTTTGTGCCCCGGTGGCGTGCCGCAAGCCGGTGCCAATCCCTTGCGCGATTGCGACTTGCAGCAGTTCAAGCTACAAGGCGGCAATGAAAACCTGAAACCGGAAAAATCCACGACCTTCGCCTTCGGCCTGGTGCTCGAGCCGATCAAAGAAGTGACCGTCGCCATCGACTACTGGAACATCCATTTGAAGGACAAGATTGCCTCCTTGCCCGAGCAATCGATCTTCGGCAACTACGAGAAATACAAGGCCTTGTTCCTGCGCAATCCCGATGGTTCGCCGTACGCCATTCTCGACCTGAACGATAACCTCGGCGAAGTGAAAACCGACGGCATCGACGTCAGCCTGAATGCGCGCCTGGCACGCGGCGCGTATGGCGATGTCAGCGTCACGGTCGATGGCACGTGGACCCACAAGTACGACTACCAGAACGAACGCAACGGCGCCTTCATCGCCAACGTGGGCCGCTATGCCGACAACAATCCGGTATTTCGCTGGAAGCACACGGCCGCGCTGAACTGGCGCAAGGGCAACTGGGGCGCCACCCTGTCGCAATCGTTCAAGTCGCGCTACACGGACCAGAACCTGGTCGAGCCGCCATACCGGCACGATGTGTCGTCGTACAGCCTGCTGGGACTGTCGGGCAGCTATGCGTGGAAGGGCTTGCTGCTGACGGCCGGCGTGAAGAACCTGCTGGACAGGGAGCCGCCGTTCTCGAACCAGGGCACCTTGTTCCAGAAAGGCTATGACCCGCGCTACACGGACCCGGTCGGGCGTGCGTATTACCTGCGCGGCAGCTATACGTTTTAAGGGGAAAAGTTCAGGTCGACAGATAAAACAGGCAGCGCTGGCAACAGCGTGCCAGCGACAGAAAAGCGGCGCCATCAGCGATGATGTGCGCCGTTTTATTTTACGCATCTGAGCAGGACTGACAAGGGTTCACGATACTTTATTGCTGAAGGATTATAAAAAAAACAGGAAAATGTTGCATTTTGTCCAAAAAGTCCGCGCGAAATTGACAATCTGAATGGTGAATGTTTTGATGAGGGCCCTGAAAATTTACAGAATTTTCATTGGTGGATTTGTAAAAAGGCAAATAAATTGTTGGCGAGCAACAAGTTATTTCAAAATAATTGCCGCCTTTATCACAATAACAAGGAATTTCAGATGATGATAGAAAATGTAATATCGCGGTCGCTGCGCCTGATGTTTGCAGGCGGCATGGCCCTGAGCATGCACGCCGCGTATGCGCAAGAAACAACAGATGGCACCATGCAACGCGTGGAAGTCACGGGTTCGAGCATCAAGCGCATCGCTTCCGAAGCGTCGCTGCCGGTGCAGTCGTTCAACCAGAAAGACATCAAGAAAACCGGCGTCACCACGGTGACCGATTTCATTCAGCAGATTCCTGCGATGCAGGGCTTCTCCGTGGCCGCCGATTCGGTTGGCGGCGGCGGCGGCGGCGTCACCACGGCCTCGATTCACGATATCGGCGCAGCCTACACGCTGGTGCTGCTGAACGGCCGCCGCGTGGCGCCATCCAATTCCGGCACCACCATCGACCTGAACTCGATCCCGCTGTCGGCCATCGAACGCGTGGAAGTGCTGACGGACGGCGCCTCGGCACTGTATGGTGCCGACGCCATCGCCGGCGTGGTCAACTTCATCCTGAAAAAAGGCGCTGCGCCGCTGGAAATCAATGCCAAGTACTCGCGTCCTGAAGAATCGGGCGGCGCCAGCAACTCGATTTCGATCAGCAAGGGCTTCGGCGACATCGACGACGATGGCTACAGCATCTTCGTGTCGGCCAGCCATGACGAACAAAAATCGCTGAAAGCATCGCAGCGCAGCTTCGCGAAAAGCGGCATCATCAATTTCAACGATCCGAAGACCGGCAAGGCGCTGCAATTCATCAACGGTTCCTCGCGTTCGGCCCCTGGCAACGCCACTGTCGATTACAACCGCACCGATCCGCTGACTGGCGCCGTGGTCATCAATCCGAAGACCGGCACGCCCTTCGTCGATAGCGTCAACCTGAACCCGTACGCATTGGCCCATGGCGGCAAATGCGCCGCCAGCAACATGGATTTCTATGGCGACGGCAACTGCTATTTCGATTCGCCATCGACCATCGAAATCAATCCTGAATCGAAGCGCGACGCCATCTTCAGCTCGGGTACCGTCAAACTGGGCAAAACCGGCTTCCAGGGTTTCTATGACCTCGCCTACACCGAAGCGCGCGTCATCGCCAGCATTGCGCCATACCCGGCCGATTTCTCCGTCGACGTCGGCTCGCCGCTGTTCAACAAATACCTGGCGCCGAACCTGACGCCAACGCAATTGGCCAACGCCACGGGCGCCGTCGCCAAATACCGCCTGTCGGAAATGGGCAACCGCGTCTACAACTACGGCACCAAAGCCACCCATATCGTCGCCGGCGTCGATGGCAATGCATTCGGCTGGGACATCAATTCCGCCGTGACCTACTCGAAAAACAAGCAGACGCAACAATACGTCAGCGGTTTCCCCCTGTCGGACAAATTCGATGCGCAATTGGCTGATGGCAACATCGACCCGTTCGCCTACCCTGTGGGCTCGATGCCGGACGCCATGCGCCAGGCACTGATGGGTACGGGCTTCAGCGGCACCTACAACACGCAAACCGTGGAAATGAAGGGTGTCGATGGCCGCGCTTCGCGTCCCGTGTTCTCGCTGCCGGGCGGCACTGCCATGCTGGGCGTGGGCGCCGACTACCGCAACACCTCGTACAAGGTGCAACAGGCGGATGTGGCCAAGCAGGCGCAGATCCTGTTTGACAATGTACAAGTCGACAGCGAATACGCGCGCGACAATGCGGGCGCGTATGCCGAACTGATGCTGCCGATTTCGAAGAAACTGGAAATGACCGGCTCGCTGCGTTATGACCAGATCGGCGCCATTGACAACAAGCTGACGGGCAAGACGGTAGGTAAGAAAGAAAACGCCACCACCTGGAAAGTCAGCGGCAAGTATTCCGCGACCAAGAGCCTGATGTTCCGCGCCGCTGCCGGCACCGGCTTCCGCGCCGCCAGCATGCAGGAAATCGCCGGTCCGCTGGAAGACTGGGGCGTTACCGGTGGTAACTATCAATGCCCATTGACGGCAGCGAACGGCATGGGCGGTCACCCGCTGGCCAACTATTGCGAAGGCGTGGTACGCCAGCAGTTCGAAGCCTTCCAGAGCGGCAATCCGGAATTGAAACCGGAAACGTCGAAGCAATGGAGCATCGGCACCGTGTTCGAGCCGATCGACAGTCTGTCGATGTCGTTCGACCTGTGGAACGTGCAGATCAACGATCAGGTGACACCGGTCTCCGAAGGCTTGATCTTCAGCAATCCAGCCAAGTATGCCGACCTGTTCACTACCAAGCACATCACCTCGACGGGCAAGGACGTGCTGGCCGTCAAACTGCTGCCAATCAACATTGGTAAAGTGGAAAACCGCGGTATCGACTACGACTTCACCCACAAGATGAAGCTGCTGGACGGCCGCCTGACGAGCCGCCTGATGGGTACCTACCTGCTGCGCTCGCGCTACACGACGCCAGGCACGAATGATCAATGGGAAACCAGCCTGAATCGTTATGGTTCGAACGACAAGGTCAGCTTCCGCAACATCATCCGCGCCACCACCACGTTTGAGACGGCCAAGTTCACGCATACACTGAGCGCCAGCTATCGCAATGGCTACACCGACAAGGAACAGACTGAAAAAGGCTGCGCCGTGATCGTCGCCGGCAGCCCAGGCGAATGCTATGGCATCCAGCTGGAAGTGCCGAGCTACACCACCTTCGACTTCCAGACGGCTTACCGTCCGCTGAAGAACGTGGAAGTCACGGCTGGCATCCTGAACCTGTTCGACCGCGATCCGCCGTTCACCCTGCGTAACACGGGTTCGCATCAAGTGGGCTACAACCCATCGTACTCGAGCGCCCTGGGCCGCCAGTTCTATCTGAGCGGTTCCTACAAGTTCTAAGCTCATCGTGAGCTGAAAACTGAAAAGCCCGGAAAGCTTAGCTTTCCGGGCTTTTTTTCATGCTGCGCGCCACGTCACTTTATTCCGCGTCGCCCTGCAAGCGGCGCTGCTTGACTGCCGCCGCCAGGTTTTCCAGCACGGCCACGCTGGCGCTCCAGTCGATGCAGCCGTCCGTGACGGACTGGCCATAGATCAATTCCTTGCCCGGGATCAGATCCTGACGCCCCGCCACCAGATGCGATTCCACCATCACGCCGACGATGCGGCCATCGCCGCCGGCCACCTGGCTGGCGATGTCGGCGCACACGGGGATCTGGTTTTCCGGTTTTTTCGAGCTGTTCGCATGCGAGGCGTCGATCATCAGGCGCGCCGCCAGACCTTGCGCCCCGATGGCCTTGCACGCCTCGTCCACGCTGGCCGCGTCATAGTTCGGGGTTTTTCCGCCGCGCAAGATGATGTGGCAATCCTCGTTGCCATTGGTCGAGACGATGGCCGAGTGGCCGCCCTTCGTGACGGAGAGAAAATGGTGCGGCTGCGAGGCGGCCTTGATGGCTTCCACAGCGATTTTCACATTGCCGTCCGTGCCATTCTTGAAGCCGACGGGACACGACAATCCCGACGCCAGCTCGCGGTGCACCTGCGACTCCGTCGTGCGTGCGCCGATGGCGCCCCAGCTGATCAGGTCGGCGATGTATTGCGGGCTGATGACGTCGAGGAATTCGGTGCCGGCCGGCAAGCCCAGCTCATTGATATCGCGCAACAGCTCACGCGCCATGCGCAAGCCGTCGTTGATGCGGAAGCTGTTGTCCATGTACGGGTCGTTGATCAGGCCCTTCCAGCCCACCGTGGTGCGCGGCTTCTCGAAGTAGACGCGCATGACGATTTCCAGTTCGCCAGCGAAACGCGCGCGCTCCTTGACGAGCAGGCGCGCATATTCCATCGCCGCCTTGGTGTCGTGGATGGAGCAAGGGCCGATGACCACCATCAGGCGGTCGTCCTGGCCATGCAAGATACGGTGCAGGGCAATGCGGGCGCTGGCGGCGGTCTGTTCGGCTTGCTCCGAGCAGGCGAATTCGCGGATCAGGTGGGACGGCGGAGTCAATTCCTTCATTTCGCGAATACGCAAATCATCGGTGCGGGGCATCATTTTCTCCAAAATTTAAGGAAGGGTAAAACATCTGGGTAAAAAAAAACCGCCATCAGTGGCGGTTTTTTAGAATTTGCTGGGATCTCGTGTTGCTGCTACGTGAACCGACCGCTACTCCACCGCCTTTGGGTTGGAATTGCTAAAGTAAAAATAAGCGGTAAAAAAGTGGCGAGCGAACATGCGAGTCATCCGTAAGTGATGAACGACTATAAACCTAAATTGCAACGGTTGGCAAGCATATTTGTCGGCAAAGCCGCATGCCGCCGCCGTTTACACTGCACAACACGCAAAAAAGCATAAAAAGTTGCGCGCTGCCGATACCCGCCTGTTCACCCCTACCGCTGTGCTCGTCGTGGCAACCACGCCACGCCGGCCATTCTATCGACGACAAGCGGGGCACTACTTGATCTAGATCTAGTCCCGGCGTCGTCGCACGGACAAAACTCAAGGACGTATCGATGACCTTTGACCGCCTGACCTTTCCGGAGAACCGCATGATCCCTACATCATCCCTACAGTCCGCTGCCTTTTCACCACCCAGACTGGGCCTGGCACTGGCCAGTGCGCTGCTGAGTCTACCCGTCCTGGCACAGGACGCCGCGCCGATTGCCCGCGTGGAAATCACCGGCTCGAACATCCGCCGCGCGCAAGCAGAAACGGCTTCTGCCGTACAAACCCTGAACGCAGCCGACATTGAAAAGTCGGGCAAGTCCAGCGTGGCCGAGCTGCTGCAGACCCTGGCCGTCGACAACCAGGGTTCCGTCCCCACCACCTTCGGCAACGGCTTTGCCGCCGGCGCTTCCGGCGTGTCGCTGCGCGGTCTCGGCACGGCCTCGACCCTGGTGCTGCTGAATGGCCGCCGCGTCGCGCCGTATGGCCTGGCCGATGATGGCCAGAAAGTATTTGCCGACCTGAACATCATCCCCCTGGAAGCGGTGGAACGGGTGGAAATCCTCAAGGATGGCGCCTCGGCCATCTATGGCTCCGACGCCATCGCCGGCGTCGTCAACGTGATCCTGCGGCGCGACTATCAGGGCACGGCCATCAAGGGCAACTACGGCAAGACGAAGGAGTGGGACGGGCGCGATGCGCGCGCCGCCATCACGCACGGCTTCGGCGACATCGACAGCGACCGCTACAACGTGCTGCTGAACCTCGAATACAGCGAAAAGGCCGCCATCTGGAACCGCAACCGGGCCGGGCGCGGCGCCATCGGGCGCAGCGACTTGCGCGACCTGGGCTTCAGCGCGCAGGAGTCGCTGAGCGGCGCGGGCGCCATCACCACCAACAATGCGGCCGGCAGCGCCGTCAACGGCAATGTGCGCAATCCCGACACGCTCGACTACTACAACCGCGGCAACCTGGCCGGCGCGGATTTTACGCGCACCTTCCCCGGCGCCGCCTGCGGCAACTTCACCACGCATCCGCAAGGTGATCCGGGCGGCGGTTGCCTGACCGATGCCGCCCAACAATACGGCCAGATCCAGCCCAGGCAAAAGAACATCAATTTCTTCGGCCGCGCCGCCTGGCAATTGACGCCAGCGCTGCAAACGTATGCCGAATTGAACCTGTATCACAGCAAGTCGAACTCGGCCACCACGCCCTCGACGGTCAGCGGCTCGGTCGGCTACCCGGGCGGCCCTGTCAGCAATGCGGGCGTGTCGCTGGGCGCGGCCCATCCGGACAACCCGTATTTCGGCACGGCGGCGCGGCTGCGCTACCTGGCGGCCGACGTGGGGCCGCGCCTGTCGGAAGTCAACTCCACCTTCACGCGTTTTGTCGCCGGCATCAAGGGCAGCGTGGCGGGCTGGGATATCGACAGCGCCCTGCTGTACTCGCAGAACAAGGTGTCAAACGACCTGGACGGCTACCTGCAGCGCGACGTGGCCTTCGCCCTGCTCAACCCGACTGCCGCCAATGTGGCGGCGGCCAGCCTGAACCCCGCGTATGCGGCCCTGCCAGCCGGCAGCCTGTGGCGCATCGCGGAAAACGCGGGCCTCAATTCGCGCGAGCTGTATGCGGCCCTGTCGCCGCGCATCTCGAATGACGCCAAGACGCATATCGCGCAGATCGATTTCAAGGCCAGCCGCGAATTGGGCAAGCTCGACGGCGGCAGCCTGGGCGTGGCCGTGGGCGCGGAATTCCGCCACGAATCGACGGAACTCAAGCCCACCACGGGCACGGAACGGGGCAATATCATCGGCCTCGGCTATTCCGCCTACAAAGGCAGCCGCAATGCCTCGGCCATCTATGCCGAGGTGCTGGCGCCCGTGCTGAAGACCGTGGAACTGTCGGGCGCCCTGCGCGCCGACCATTTCACCGACGTGGGCAATTCCTACACGCCGAAAGTGGGCGTGAAATGGACACCCGTGCGCGAACTGGCCCTGCGCGGTACCTTCGCCAAGGGTTTCCGCGCTCCCAGCGCGGCAGAAAACGGCGTCGGCGGCCTTGCAGCATTCTCCACCGCCAGCGATCCGCTGCGCTGCGCGCTGGGTGTGGAAGTGGCGTGCGATCCAGCGGCAATCGCCGTCATCACCTCGCCCAATCCGAACCTGTCGCCCGAGCGTTCGCGCAGCTATTCCGTGGGCGCCATCTGGGACCCGCTGCCGCGTACCAGCATTTCCGTCGACCTGTGGCAAATCCGCCGCAAGAATGAAATCAACCAGGAGCAAACGGATGCGGCCATTGCCGCCGGCAACGTGGCGCGCGACCCCACGACGGCCACCGGCATTCCCGGCGATCCGGGCGCCATCACGGCCGTGCTGGCCAACTATGTGAATTCGGCGCAAACGACGGTGCGCGGCATCGATATCGACGCGCGCCAGCGCTTCAGCCTGGGCAGCGACTATGGCAGCCTGGTGTTCGATGTGAAATGGACGCATCTGTACAAATGGCTGCGCACGGAGCAGGACGGCACGCAGCGCGATTTTGCCGGCACGCATGGTAATTGCGACGTGTCCAACTGCATGGGCACGCCGGACGACCGCATCAACCTGGGCGCCACCTGGGAACGCCAGAACTGGCGCGTCACGGCCAACGTCAATTACCGTGCACCGCTCGACAACGTGCGGTTCAAGAATGACCCGGACGGCTGCGCCACGCATTTCGCCGACGGCACGGATGCCCCACACGGTTGCCGCATCGCCTCGTTCACGACGGTGGACCTGACTGCCCGCTGGCTGGCCACGCCCAAGCTGGAAGTGTTTGCGACGGTGCAAAACCTGTTCGACAAGATCGCCCCGCTCGATCCGCTGACCTATGGCGCCACGGGCTACAACCCGCTCGACTATGCGGGCGCGGCAGGACGGTTTGTCAGCGCGGGGGTGAAGTACAAGTTCTGAGAAATAGCGGTGGTGTCGGGTTACGCGCTTTGCGCTAACCCGACCTACGCGAGCAGCATGCCAAAAATGTAGGTCGGATTAGCGGGGCGCAGCCACGCGTAATCCGACAACTACGCAAACGCCATGTCAGAAAAAAGTAGGTCGGATTAGCCCGGAGGGCGTAATCCGACAATCGCGTTGGCTGCGCAGTGCCCAAAAAAATCAGGCAGTCCCGCCAACCGTGATGCCATCGAGGCGCAGGGTTGGCTGCCCCACCCCCACGGGCACGCTTTGCCCCTCCTTGCCGCACACGCCCACGCCCGAGTCCAGGCGCATGTCGTTGCCGATCATGGAGACGCGGTTGAGTACGTCCGGGCCGTTGCCGATCAGGGTCGCGCCCTTCACCGGGTAGCTGAGCTTGCCGTTTTCAATCATGTACGCTTCGCTGGCCGAAAAGACGAACTTGCCATTCGTGATGTCGACCTGGCCGCCGCCGAAGTTGACGGCATACAAACCGTTTTTGACGGAGGCGAGGATCTCGCCCGGGTCCTTGTCGCCACCGAGCATGTACGTGTTCGTCATGCGCGGCATCGGCAGGTGGGCAAACGATTCGCGGCGCGCATTGCCCGTCACGGGCATTTTCATCAGGCGCGCATTCATGGTGTCCTGGATGTAACCCTTCAGGATGCCATCCTCGATCAGGGTCGTGCACTGCGTGGGGTTGCCCTCGTCATCGATATTCAGCGAGCCTCGGCGGCCGGCCAGGGTGCCGTCGTCGACCACGGTGACGCCCTTGGCGGCCACGCGCTCGCCGATGCACCCGGAAAACGCGGACGAGCCCTTGCGGTTGAAATCGCCTTCCAGGCCATGGCCGATCGCTTCGTGCAGCAGGATGCCGGGCCAGCCAGGACCCAGCACGATGGTCATGGGGCCGGCGGGCGCCGGGCGCGCGTCCAGGTTCACGAGGGCCGAATTGACGGCGTCCGTCGCGTATTGTTCCAGCACGGCATCACTGAAATAGTCATAGCTGAAACGTCCGCCGCCACCGGCCGAGCCCGTTTCGCGGCGGCCATTCTGTTCCGCGATCACGGTCAGCGAGACGCGCACGAGAGGGCGGATGTCGGCCGCCAGCACGCCGTCGCTGCGCAGCACCAGCACCACGTCGTATTCGCCGGCCAGGCCCGCCATCACTTGCACCACCCGGGGATCTTTCGCCCGCGCCATCTTTTCCACGCGCTCCAGCAATTGCACCTTGGCCGTGGCATCCAGCGAGGCGAGCGGATCGTTGGGCAGGTACAAGGAACGTCCACCCTGCGCAAGCATCTGGCCCGCGATCTTGATTTTTCCGGCGCCGGCGCGCGCAATCGTGCGCGTGGCCGCCGCCGCTTCCAGCAGGGCACGCTCGGAAATGTCGTCGGAATACGCAAACGCCGTCTTGTCGCCGGACACGGCACGCACGCCCACGCCTTGGTCGATGGAAAAACTGCCCGTCTTGACGATGCCCTCTTCCAGGCTCCAGCCTTCGCTCTTGGTCGACTGGAAATACAGGTCGGCATAGTCGACCTTGTGCGTAAACATCGTGCCCAGGGCTTTGAGCAGCTTGTCTTCATCGAGGCCAAACGGCGTGAGCAGGATATCGCGCGCCACGGCCAAGCTCGACAGATTGGGTTCAAATGGCTTCATAACTTTGCACTCGCTAATTATATTCAACTCATTCTCAGTACCTGACAGAAGCGTAGCGAGCGGCAGTGATTTGTGGCCGAGAAGCGCAGCCGTGCTTGAGCACGGTGAGCATCGCAGGCCGCAAAGCGCGACGCGCAGTAGCTTATGTCAGGTACCCTCACATAGTGCGGTGCGCCAGGGCTGGCAGCGACTCGCGCACGCCGGCCAAAAACAGCAGGTCGATCTCACCGCTGACCACGCCCTCGCCTTCGGGCAACACGGCCTTCACTTCGCCCCACGGGTCGATCAGCATGCTGTGGCCCCAGGTGCGGCGGCCGTTCGGATGCAGCCCGCCCTGCGCCGAGGCCAGCACATAGCACTGATTTTCGATGGCGCGCGCGCGCAGCAGCACTTCCCAGTGGGCGCTGCCCGTCGTATGGGTAAACGCGGCCGGCACGACGATCAGCGCGCAATCGCCCATGGCGCGGTACAGCTCGGGAAAGCGCAGGTCATAGCAGATGGACAGGCCGACCCGGCCGAACGGCGTCTCGATCGAGCGCACCTGCGCGCCCGGCACGATGGTGCGCGATTCATTGTACGACTCGGTGCCGCGCGTAAAACCGAACAGGTGGATCTTGTCGTAGCGGCCGGCCGGCGCGCCTTGCGGGTCGTACACCAGCGTGGTATTGAGGACCTTGCCCTCCTCGCCGGAAATCAGTGGCAAGGTGCCGCCGATCAGCCAGATGCCGTGCTGGCGCGCCATCTGCGCCATGCCATCCTGGATGGGTCCGCTGCCAGGCTGTTCCGCATGGGCCAGCTTGTCCGTTTCCTGCTTGCCCATGATGGCCCAGTATTCGGGCAGCACCACCAGTTGCGCGCCAGCGGCGGCGGCCTGCGCCACCAGGCGCCGCGCCGTGGCCAGGTTGTCGTCCACGGATGGCGAGGAAATCATTTGTACTGCTGCGACTGTATGCATCATTGCCACCTTTTCTCCATTCGAACGCCTCGCCTATTTCGCCACGGCCTCCACGGCTGCGGCGGCAGGCACGGCGACAGGATCCAATTTACCACCATCGAGCTTGGTCACGACGGGCGATTTCCACGGGCCGGCGATCTGCATGTGGTAGGTAAGCGCCTTCATCACGGGTGCGCGCAGGAACAATTGCGCGAGGAAACTACCCAGGCCGATGACGGGGTTGACGGCCAGCGCATACACGAGCGGCCCCGTGCCCAGGTTAAATTCCGGGATCACCACCACGTGCAGATTCGTCGTTTCATTGGCGATGTCGGCCGTGCCATCCATCAGCACGGTGGCCGCCACGCCATGCATCTTGAGGTTGTCGGTGGTCACGACACCGCGTTTGATGCTGGCATTGGCCGTGATGCCGTCGAAGGCCAGGCCTTCGGAAAACACGTCGTGAAAATCGAGTTTCAGCAAGCGGGGCAAGGCTTGCAGGCTGAGCACGCCCAACAGCTTGGCCGCGCCCGGATCCTGCTTGAGGAACTGGCCCGACTCCACGTTCATCTCGATCTGCCCCGACAAGGTGGGGATATCGAGCGAATACGGCAAGCCGTTCCAGGCGATGTCGCCGCTCAGGCGGCCCTTGCCGCGGCGCACCGTGTCGGCAAAGCCGAAGCGGTCAAGCAACTTGCCCGCGTCGACGATATCGAGGCCAAAGCGCAGGCTGGTCGTGCTTTGCCCATCCTTGATGACCCATTTGCCATTGCCGCTCAGGGCGCCATCGGGATTCGATAATTGCAGCTTGCCCACGCGCCACTCGCGCCCGCCCGCCGCCATGGTGTTATAGGCTTGCAACTCCAGCCGGCCGATCTTCTTGTTGAACAGCTCGAATTGCTCGGCGACGATATCGAGCGAAGGAATCGACTGGGCGCCGCTCTTTCCCTCCAGCAAATTCTTCACGTCGTTGGCGGCCGACTCCGGAATGATCAGGGACGACAGGCGCGCCGTCATCTTGCCCAGGCCCGACGGCGTTTCCAGCCAGGTCACATAGCCCGACACTTGTTTCGCATCAATATTGGCTTGCCACACATCCTTCTGGTGCGTGGCGCCCACCACCACGTTTTCCAGCTTGCGCTCGCCCAGCATCAATTCGCTGGCACGGGCCGCCATCATGTCCGGCACCACATATTGGGCGATATCGGGCGCATCGTCGGCGGCGCCGCTGTCGGCGGGCGCCGTGGCGCTGCCGGCGATCTCGCTGCCGGCGGCGATCCAGCTGTCCACGTCCAGGGTTTTCATATTGACGTTGAACATCATGCCGCTGTCCGGTTCCGGCGCTGGCACATTCACGCCGATGCCGCCGCGCACCAGGCGCCAGGCGTCCTTGCCCTGCTTCTGGCGCTGGTAGCGCGCGGCGATGCCGGATCCCAGCGCGATGCGGATATCGTCCGTGCGCAGACCCGCGCCATTGGCCGCATTGCCCATCAGGGTAAATTTCACGGGCAGGCTGTCGCCGGCCGGTTTTTTCAGGGGGGCGGGGAAATCCAGGCCCAGGCCCGTCAGCGGCGACTCGACATTGACCACCACCTGATGATCGCGCGCCGTGATCAGGCCGCTGTAACGGGCGCCGCCACTCAAGTGTTTTGCCAGGCGCTGCAGCACGGGCGCCGGATACGTCTTGCGCAAGCCATCGATGGTCATGTTGCCGGCAATCTTGACCTGGATGGTATCGTCCGCCTGCGTGCCGCCCGAAATGGCCAGCGGCCCGCCCAACAGGCTGCCGTTCAAGCCATTCAGGTTGACGCCCTTTTCAGTGAATTCGATCTTGCCCTGCGTGCCCAGCACGGGCGGCATGTCGTGGAACAGCACCACGTCGTTGCCCGCCAGTTGCAAGCTGCCCTGCACGGTCGACTCGAGCATGCGCTCTGTCGGCAAGTGCAATTTGAGCGCCAATTTGGCGTTGCCCGTCGCCGTCGTTTCATCCGTGAAATGCTCGATCCAGCCCAGCACGGGGCTGGCCGTCACGTACTTGAGGAATTCCTGCATCGGGCCAGCTGCGTTGCCTTCAATATCGAGCAAGGTGTCGAAGACGGTCAGGTCGGGGATCACGGCTTTGACATTCGTCAGGGCCACGCCGCCCGTGGTGGCCGTGTCGCCGCGAATTTCCATGCGCGCCCGTTCAAACACGAAACTGCCCTTGATCTTTTCCGCCTGCGGCCACAAGGGCGCCTTGCCGGCCAGCGGACCGCTTTCCGCAAACTCACCGGGCGCATAGTTCAGGGTGCCATTCTCGATCTTGCCAGCCACGCGGAAGTCGCCGCGATTGCGCTGGGCCGGCGTATCGCCCTTGAAGGGGAAATGCTCGAGTTCACCGCGCAGGCGCAGGCTGACATCGCTCGCCACGCCGCCTTCCAGCGCCCCCGTCAGCCAGTGGCGCAGGTGCTCGGGCGTTTGCAGGGGCAGGTAGCGGCCGATGGTGTTGATCTGGAAATTGTCGATGCTGCCCGTTAAGTCGACCTGGCCCAGATTCTTGCCATCGAGCGGCAAACGCTGCGAGCCATGCAAGGCGACTCGCATGCCTTGTTGATTTAAATCAAGCCTGTCCAGGTCGACTTGCAGCATATTGTCTGCTTGGAAAGCCCAGCGTGCCTCCATTTCGAATTGTTCGAACGGCAAAGCGGGCTCACTCAAATAGGAGGCCAGTTGCAATACCAGTCCCTGTGCATCGATATCGATCTTGCCGCCCTTGTCACTGGCGTCGAGACTGCCAGTCAAATGATCGAAACCGGGGATAGCCGGTGCAGCCGCCTGCGCGGGGCTGGTCGCCGTCTTCGCCACAGCCAGGCGCGCCGGCTGCGCATTCAGCCCAAGATCGATGAGCTTGCCGCGCAAACGGTAGCTGGCCGGCGTCGCCATCTCGCCTTCCCATTGCGCCGAGAAATCCTGCAAACGCCCGCGCGGCGCCAGGGCGTCGAGGCGCTGACGCTGCTGTTCGCCCAGCGGCAGCTTGTCGGCCAGCGCGGCCAGGGTGTGCAGATCGAGCGACTTGGCCGTGATTTCCGTGCGCGCCGGCTTGCGTTTGGTGGCGGCAACAAAGCGTTCGGACAGGGTCGTGGGCGGCAGGCTGAGGCCATCTCGGGTTTCCACCGCGAAATTCGTCAACTCGACCTGGTGCCCATACGCGCCAAACGTCGGCTTGCCGTCGGGCACCTGCGCCGACAGTTCTTCTTTTGCCGAAATGCGTCCGCTGACGGACAACAGGTCGAGCGGCGCGATATGCTCGCCCAACTGCGCCGTCACATCCGTCAAGCCGACGTCGGCCGTGAAGCCGGCCAGGCGCGCGTGATCCAGGCTCAACCAGGCGCGCAGGGCGCCCTTGCCCTGGCTCAGTTCGAACGGGTAATCGAGGTAGCGGCGCCAGGCGGCCAGGTCGGCATTTTTCAGGTCGGCGTACAGCTCGCCTTTCCACATCGACACGTCGGAGATGCGCGTACTGAAAGGCGGGTGCGTGAAGTGAGCGCGCACATCGATGGGCGCGGCCAGGCTGGCCGGTGGCGTGGCTTGCAAGCCCAGGCGGTGGCTGCGCCAGCGGTTGCGCAGCAGCACGTTGACCTGCGATAAAGCCAGCTCGGGGGTGCCGCGCGCTTCATCCGTCCAGCGCACCTTGCCGTCGCGAATGATGATGTCATGCTGCGACAGCAGCCAGTCGGCGCCCTTGCCATCGCTGCCTTGCGTGCTGTCGATCAACACCCCGGCCACGTACAGCTTGCCATCCTTGCTGCGCCGCACGTCCAGGTCGGGCCGCGTGATTTCCAGGGTTGTAAAACGCACGGAACCGAGCACGCTCCACCACGACACGGTGGCCGAAATGCTCGGCAGGCTTAGCGCCTGGCGCCCCGCCTGGTCGCGCAGGGTCACGTCGCCGAGGAAAAGATTCGGCCGCACGCCATGCCACGAGGCATAAATACGCGCAATGCTGACAGGGTTGCCCAGCGCGCGGCTGGCCGCCCGCTCGATATCGCCTTTGTAATAATCGATATTCGGCAAGATGGCGTAGCGCAGGAACAGGAATAGCACGGCGAAGGCGAAATACGCCAGCAGCACCAGTTTGATGGTAAAACCCAACACATGATGGGTAGCCAGATTGGCCATGCGATAGGCGGCACGCAGCCGCTGCCAGCGCAGGGCCAATGGCACATGTTCTGTCACGCTTGCTTCTGGCGGTTTTTGCATCAATAAGCTAATAAACTGGCCCGGCGTCAAATAATGGCAAAAATCGTCTGCATTCGTGGTACGCACCCACATCCCCGCGCTTGCGTCTGAGCAAAGCCTCCCTTACCATCGTCCGGAAGAGCACGTACTGCCGGCGGTATGCTGCCAGCGGCACAATTTTACCGCATCCCCCGCCATTCGCAGCCAAGTTAAACAAGAACATGCACGCCGCATCCACGAGACAGTTACCGATACCATGAGTACACAGCCTTTGATTTCCGCCTCCCGTTTCTACCAGCGCTGGCTGGACGCCGCCCCCGAGCGCGCCGCGCAGGTAGCGCAACTGGTGCGCGCGCCGCTGGACAAGCTCGACTTTGCCGCCGAGCTGGCCGCCCAGGCGAACGCCGCCACGCCGCCGCTGCCGCCCGAGCGGGCCATGCGCCGCCTGCGCAACCTGCTCGTCTGCGGCCTGATCGCGCGCGATCTTGGCGGCCAGGCAGACTTGCACGAAGTCGTCACGGCCATGACGGGCTTTGCCGATTTCGCCATCCGCACGCATGTGGACGCCATCATGGCCGAGATGGTGGCCCTGCACGGCATGCCTGTCGGCGAGGAATCGGGCGAGGAACAGGCCTTGATGGTGTTGGCGATGGGCAAGCAGGGCGGCGGCGAACTGAATGTATCGTCGGACATCGACCTGATCTTTGTCTACCCGGAAGACGGCGACACGCACGTCACCGTACCGGGTCAGCGCAGCCTGTCCAACCACGAGTTTTTCATTCGCATGGGCAAGAAACTGATCGCCGCCCTGGCCGAGATCACACAGGATGGTTTTACTTTCCGCGTGGATATGGCACTGCGTCCGAACGGCAACTCGGGGCCGCTGGCCGCTAGCCTCAGCATGGTGGAGCAATACCTGATCGTGCAAGGCCGCGAATGGGAACGCTACGCCTGGGTCAAGGCGCGCGCCGTGACGGGCAAGCCGGAAGACATTGCCTCGCTCGACGCCATCGTGCGCCCGTTCGTCTTTCGCCGCTACCTCGATTTCGGCGTCATCGACGCCATCCGCACCATGCACGGCCAGATCCGCGCCGAGGTCAACCGCCAGGAGCGCTTGCACCCGGACCGCAGCAACAACGTCAAGCTGGGCCGTGGCGGCATCCGCGAAATCGAATTCCTCGCGCAAGTGTTTCAGTTGATACGCGGCGGGCGCGACGCCGAACTGCGCGAGCGCTCCACGCGCGCCACCCTGCGCACGGTGGCCGACAAGGGTTTGCTGGAACCGGCCATCGTGGAACAACTGCTCGGCTCCTACACTTTCCTGCGCAACCTCGAACATCGGCTGCAGTATCTTGACGATGCGCAAACCCACACCCTGCCCGCGAATGACGCCGACCGCCTGACCGTGGCGCAGATGATGGGCTTGCCTGACACGGCCACCTTGCTGGCCCAGCTGGAAGCGCACCGCGTATTTGTCGCCGGGCAATTCGACGAAATGTTCAGCGACAAGAGCAGCGGCACGCCGCCGGCCGACACGGGCATCGACCCGCAGACGTCGAACGACTGCGCCGCCTCGGACCAGCAGGAAGCCATCGAAGCGCGCTTTGCCGCCCTGGGTTTCCATGAGCCGGCCGCCTGCGCGCGCCGCCTGCTGGCCACGTGGCAGGCGCCCCGTTTGCAGTCCTTGCCCGAGGCGAGCCGCACGCGCCTGGTGGCCCTCGTCAATTCCGCCCTGCCCCTGATCACCGATTGCTCCGTGTCCAACGGTAACGCCAGCCAGCTGGCCACCTTGGGCCGGCTGCTCGATTTCCTGGAAGCGATCGCGCGCCGCTCGGCCTATCTGTCGCTGCTGACGGAATACCCGCATACGCTCGAGCGCGTCGTGCGCATGGTGTGCGCCAGCGGCTGGGCCGCCACCTTCCTCACGCAGCACCCGATTTTGCTCGATGAACTGCTGGACGAGCGCATCCGCAATACAGTGCCCGACCCGGCCGCGCTGGCGCTCGACCTGCAGCGCCAGCTCGACGACGCGCCCGGCGACACGGAGCGGCAGATGGATATCCTGCGCGAAATGCACCATGCGCAGCTGTTCCAGTGCCTGGCGCAAGACCTGGCGGGTGACCTGAGCGTGGAAAAGCTGGCCGACTACCTGTCGCAGCTGGCCGACATCATCGTCGCCGCCACCGTGCAAGCCGTCTGGCAAACCTTGCCCACGCGCCATCGCGACGTGCCGAAATTCGCCGTCATCGCGTACGGCAAGCTGGGCGGCAAGGAACTGGGTTATGTCTCGGATCTCGACGTCATTTTCCTCTTCGATGACGACGACCAGGAAGCGCCCGGCCTGTACGCCAAGCTGGCGCAACGCTTCATTACCTGGATGACCTCGCACACCTCGGCCGGCATTTTGTTCGACATCGACATCGCCCTGCGCCCCGACGGCGCCTCGGGCATGCTGGTCTCCAGCGTGCAGGCGTTCGAGCGCTACCAGGGCAGCGCAGCCTGGGTGTGGGAACACCAGGCGCTCACGCGCGCGCGCTTTTGCGCCGGAGATACCACCATCGGCAAGCATTTCGAGCGCATCCGCGACACCATCCTGCGCAAGGAGCGGCCGGAAAACGGCCCGCTCAAGGGCGAAGTGGTGGCCATGCGCAAAAAGATGCTGGACGCACATCCGCCCCGCCCGGGCAGCTTTGATTTGAAGCAGGATCCGGGCGGCATGATCGACATCGAATTCATGGTGCAATACCTGGTGCTCCAGCATGCGGCGCAGTACCCGCAGCTGACGGCCAACTCGGGCAATATCGCCCTGCTGCGCCTGTGCGGCGAACTGGGGCTGATCGACGCCCAGCTGGCCGCCCTCGTCGCCGACGCCTACCGCGCGCTGCGCAAGCTGCAGCACCAGTTGCGCCTGCAGGGCCAGGACCTGGCCCGCGTGGAACCGGAGCGCGTGCGCGTGCATGCGGATAATGTGATGCGCCTGTGGCAAGCCATCTTCGGCGCCGTTGCCTGAGGCCGGCCCGGGCATGCCACTCCATTACCTGTCCCGGCTGAGCGGATCGGCGCGCGATACGCAAGCCAATCTGCAGCTGGGCTGCGTGCTGGCGCTGGTGGCCGGCGCCGTGAATGCGGGCGGCTTTCTTGCCATCGGCGGCTATACCTCGCACATGACGGGCATCGTCTCCGGCATGGCGGACGACCTGGCGCTGGGCAATATCACCGTGGCCCTGGCCGCGCTGGGCGCCTGGCTGGCCTTTGTCAGCGGCGCGGCAGTCACGGCCATCATGGTGAACTGGGGCAAGCGGCGCCGGCTGCACAGCCAGTTTGCCGCCAGCCTGCTGCTGGAAGCGGCCTTGCTGCTGCTGTTCGGCTTGACGGGCAATTACCTGGCCACCATGCCCGACGTGCTGGGCCCCGTCACCATCTTGCTGCTGTGCTTTGTGATGGGCTTGCAGAACGCCATCATCACCAAGATTTCGGGCGCCGTCATCCGCACCACGCACGTGACGGGCCTGTCGACCGACATCGGCATCGAACTGGGCAAGATGGCGTATTACAACCGGCGCCACCTGCCGGACCGGATGGTCAAGGTGAACCGCGGCAAGCTGAGAACGCACAGCCTGCTGATCGCCTGCTTCTTCATCGGCGGCGTCAGCGGCGCCCTGGCCTTCAAGCACATCGGCTTTCCCGCCGCCACCATCCTGCTCGCCGGTGTACTGACCCTGCTGTCGGGCGTGCCCGTGCTGCGCGACTTGCGCCTGCTGTGGCGTTTTTACCGGCGCCGTTTCTATTCGCACAGCCATAAATGAAAAAACGCCCAGGCAACTACCTGGGCGTTTTTCTTATGCGGTCAAAAAATTACTTGGCCGACATCAGTGCGACGGTGGTGTCGAGCATGCGGTTCGAGAAACCCCACTCGTTGTCGTACCACGACGATACTTTCACCAGGCGGCCCGACACTTTGGTCAGGGTCGAATCGAAGTTCGACGAAGCCGGGTTGTGGTTGAAGTCGATCGAGACCAGTGGTTCGGTCTGGTACGTCAGGATGCCTTCCAGGGCGCCTTCCGACGCGGCTTTCATCAGGGCGTTGACTTCTTCCACGGTGGTGTCGCGCTTGGCGATGAACGACAGGTCGACCAGCGACACGTTGATGGTCGGCACGCGGATGGCGAAACCGTCCAGTTTGCCATTCAGCTCAGGCAGCACCAGGCCCACGGCGGCAGCGGCGCCCGTCTTGGTCGGGATCATGCTCATGGTGGCCGAACGGGCGCGGCGCAGGTCTTCATGCATCACGTCGGACAGCACCTGGTCGTTGGTGTAGGCGTGCACGGTGGTCATCAGGCCCGTTTCGATGCCGATGGCGTCGTTCAATGGCTTGACCAGCGGTGCCAGGCAGTTGGTGGTGCACGACGCGTTCGAGATGACGGTGTCGGTCGATTTCAGCACGGAGTGGTTCACGCCGAACACGACGGTCGCATCGACGTCCTTGCCGCCTGGTGCCGAGATGATGACTTTTTTCGCGCCGCCCTTCAAGTGAGCCGAAGCTTTCTCTTTGGTGGTGAAGAAGCCCGTGCATTCCAGCACGACGTCCACGCCCAGCTCGCCCCATGGGATTTCAGCCGGGTTGCGCTGTGCGAATACGCGGATCGGATCGCCATTGACGATCATGTTGTCGCCTTCGACGGTGACCGTGCCTGGGAACTTGCCGTGCGCGGTGTCGTAGCGGGTCAGGTGGGCGTTCGATTTGGCATCGCCCAGGTCGTTGATGGCAACGATCTGGATATCCTGTTTCTTGCCGCCTTCGTAGAAAGCGCGCAATACATTACGGCCGATGCGGCCGTAGCCATTGATTGCAACTTTGATCGTCATACTCTGCTCCTGATTAAAAAAGAAGGTACATGCACGGCCCCGGCGAGCACATCGCCAGGGCCGTTAGAAATCAATATTAGCCGGCGATAACGGCTTTCACCTTGGCGACGACGTTGTCGACCGTGAAGCCGAAGTGCTTGAACAGCACGCCAGCCGGAGCCGATTCGCCAAACGTGTCGATACCGACCACGGCGCCTTCCAGGCCCACATATTTGTACCAGAAGCTGGTCACGCCCGCTTCGATGGCCACGCGCGGCACGCCTTTCGTCAGCACGCTGGCCTTGTAGGCGGCGTCCTGGCGGTCATACACGTCGGTCGACGGCATCGACACCACGCGCACGGCGATGCCTTCGGCAGCCAGCGCGCTGGCGGCGGCGACGGCCAGTTCCACTTCGGAACCGGTGGCGATCAGGATCGCCTTGGCGTCCGCCACGTCGTTCAGCACATAGCCGCCGCGGTAGATGTTCTCGATCTGTTCGGCGCTACGTTCTTGATATGGCAGGTTCTGGCGCGAGAAGATCAGGGTCGACGGGCCATCCTTGCGGCGCACGGCGGCGCCCCAGGCAGCGGCCGACTCGACGGTGTCGCATGGACGCCAGTTGTCCAGGTTCGGGATCAAACGCATCGACGAGACGTGCTCGACCGATTGGTGCGTCGGACCGTCTTCGCCCAGACCGATCGAGTCGTGGGTGAACACAAAGATCGAACGCAGTTTCATCAGGGCAGCCATGCGCAGCGCATTGCGGCTGTAGTCGGAGAACGTCAGGAACGTGGCGCCGAACGGGATGTAGCCGCCGTGCAAGGTGATGCCGTTCATGATGGCGCTCATGCCGAATTCGCGCACGCCGTAGTTGATGTGGTTGCCAGGCTGGCCCGAACGCACGGCCACGCACTCTTTCCAGTTGGTCAGGTTCGAACCGGTCAGGTCGGCCGAGCCGCCCAAAAATTCCGGCAGGGACGAAGCCAGTGCCTGGATGGCGTTCTGGCTGGCCTTGCGGGTGGCGATGTTTTCTTTCTTCTCGACGCAGGAAGCGATGGCGGCGCTCAGGGCCGCTTCGAATGCCTGCGGCAAGTCGCCCTGCATGCGGCGCGACAATTCAGCGGCTTGCTGCGGGAATTCCTTGCCGTAGGCGGCGAAACGCTCGTTCCAGTCTTTTTCCAGCAGGGCGCCCTGCTCTTTCGCATCCCAGGCGGCGTACACGTCGGCCGGCATCTCGAATGGCGCGGCATCCCAGCCGATGTATTCGCGCACGGCGGCGATTTCCTTGTCGCCCAGCGCGGCGCCGTGGACCTTGTCGCCGCCCTGCAGGTTAGGCGAACCTTTGCCGATGATGGTCTTGCAGCAGATCAGGGTAGGCTTCGATGCGGTCTTGGCGGCGGCGATGGCGGCAGCCACGGCGGCAACATCGTGCCCGTCGACGGCGCGGATGACGTTCCAGCCGTACGCTTCGAAGCGCGCCGGGGTGTCGTCCGTGAACCAGCCTTCGACTTTGCCGTCGATGGAAATGCCATTGTCATCGTACAGGGCGATGAGTTTGTTCAGGCCCAGGGTGCCGGCCAGCGCGCACACTTCGTGCGAAATACCTTCCATCAGGCAACCATCGCCGACGAAGGCGTAGGTGTAGTGGTTGACGATGTCGTAGCCAGGCTTGTTGAATTCAGCAGCCAGCAATTGCTCCGACAGGGCCATGCCGACGGCGTTGGCGATGCCCTGGCCCAGCGGGCCGGTAGTCGTTTCAATGCCTGGCGTGATATCGACTTCCGGGTGGCCCGGGGTTTTCGAATGCATCTGGCGGAAGGCCTTGATGTCTTCCATCGACAGCTCGTAACCGGTCAGGTGCAGCAGCGCGTAGTGCAACATCGAGCCGTGGCCGTTCGACAACAGGAAACGGTCGCGGTTCTGCCATTTTGGATTCGCGGGATTGTGGCGGTAGTGACCACTCCACAGGGCAACTGCGATCTCGGCCATGCCCATCGGCATGCCTGGATGGCCGGAGTTGGCCTTTTGTACAGCGTCCATTGCCAGTGCGCGGATCGCATTGGCCATTTTGGTAGTCGGGAGCGTAGTTGTCATGATGGTGTGGGTCAGTCGCGAGTTTGGGATTCGTTTGCAACAGCACGGACAAGAAAGAACCCAGGCCGGCTGCTTTATGTAGTCAACTATTTTACCAGACTAGGGGGCCGCAAATTAGAATTGCGGCGTACTGGCCAGCCAAATGGCTATACTTTGACGTCTTTCCACCCCACATATACCCCCGTTGAGGATTTGCATGCCGCGTTTTTTCTGCCCCCAGCCGCTCGTTGCCGGCACCACCATCGCCCTGCCGGAGGCTGTCGCCCACCATATCCAGGTCGTGCGCCTGGCGCCGGGCGACGTCATCACCCTGTTCAATGGCGAAGGCGGCGAAGTGCAGGCGAGCCTGGTGGCGATTGCCAAGCGCAGCGTGACGGCTGACATCCAGACGCACGTAGCGCGCGAAGCGGAGCTGCCCTACGCCGTGACCCTGGCGCAGGCGCTGCCGGAAGCGTCCAAAATGGACTGGATCATCGAAAAAGCCATCGAACTGGGCGCGGCGGGCATCGTGCCGCTGTCGGCGCAGCGCTGCGTCGTGCGCTTGTCCGCCGAGCGGGCCGAGAAAAAACTCGCGCATTGGCAAGGCATTATCGTTTCCGCTTCGGAACAAAGCGGGCGCAACCGCCTGGCGCAGCTGGCGCCATTGCAAGATTTTAATAGCTGGAGCCGCCAGCAAGACTTACACAAACGCATCATCCTGACGCCGCGCGCGGAGCAGTCGCTGGCCGACTGGGCCCGCCACCAGCCGCCGCAGGCCATCACCGTGATGGTGGGACCGGAAGGCGGATTTTCGGAAGCGGAAGAAAAGGCGGCCCTGGCCGCCGGCGCCATCGGCTTGAGCATGGGCCCGCGCATCCTGCGCACGGAAACGGCGGGTCTGACGGCGCTGGCCACCTTGGCGGCATTGTGGGGCGGGATGTAGAAACAAGCCGTACCTGCGTTTTTCTGGCTGCGGCAAGCATTTGCCTCTCTGCCTCATTGACGCAGCATCTCCGTACCTCGTCAGCCCGGCCCCCATGGCAGGCGGCGGCACAAAGCGCATGCAAAAAAACACCCCGCAAGTGTCGCCACTTTGCGGGGTGTTTTATTTTGCCATCGAACCGCTTGCGCAGGACGCTGGCTGAACAGTCAAGCCAACCAAAAGGTCAACTCAAGCTGTCGGGTTGCATCAGAACTTGTGGTTGTACTCGACCGACAATTTGACCGTGCGTGCTGCTTGCAGGGTACGGTATTCGTCGTAGTTAGCCAGAATGCCGGTACCGCTGCCATCATCGTAGGTTTCTTGACGAGCCGTTGCCGTTTGCGAGTTGGTCACGTTGAACACGTCAACTTTGAACTCGACACCTTTCAGTATCGATGGCTTGTAGGCCACGTTCATGTCCAGGCGTTTCTCGTATGGCATACGGCCAAGGCTGCCACGTGGGGTCGGTTTGCCGCCGCAGAAGTAGTACTCTGCGCCGTAGCCAGGACCGCCGAATGGATTGTCTTCGCCAGCATCGGCAACCGGGTTGGTGCCCAAGCAAGTTTTCGGACGACCCGATTGGATCAACAGATTGGCGCCAACCGACCACTCGTTAGTGAACTCGTAGTAGCCGAATGCTTTCAACTGATGACGGCGATCGTTCGGCAGCAAGCCCATCGAATCCGGAGTGAACTCGGGGAAGTCCCAACCAGCCGAGGTACCAACGTCGGTTTGACCGGTATCGGAACGGGTTTGACCTTCCATGTTGCCGTAGCTACGCGACCACGTGTAGTTGATCTTGCCATACCAGCCATTGCGGAATGGATGTTCGGCAAACACGTCCAGAGCAGCGTACGTACGTTTCACTTTCGGGAAGCCCAGTTCTTCTTTGGACAGGTGCACGTAACGGCCACTGCCATCGGAACCGTTCAGCCATACCGTTGCATCTTCGCCCGGATTGAAGATGAAGCAAGGAATATCCGTAGCGGTAACAGGAATACCGTTTTTGGCGGCATACGCGCGCAGCGGACGGGTATCGCAGCTATCATCGATACCGGCGCCCAGTTTACGGTAGGTCGCCTTGGCGCCGAAGTTCAGGCTAGGGTTGTAGGCCTTTTCAAAGCCCAGCGTGATTTCATCCTGGTAGTTAGGCTTGAGATCTTTGACAACAACACTGCGCACATCCTTGCGTTGGCCGTATTCATTGTCTGGCGAGATCGGGGTATTGATAGCAACCAGGCCCGTAGGCTGGCCTTGAGCGTCGATACCGGTATAGGTAAAGTCTTGCGTAATCAAGGTCGAACGGCTGGCGGCACGTGCAGCTACCTGGGTAGGCAATTGCAGGTGATAACGACCGGCGCTACCAAATACCTTCATCGAAGCGTCACCAAAGACGTCCCACGATGCGGCCAGACGCGGAGCGATCTGGTTTTTCACATCGATGAACTTCTCGCCGTCGCCGTTTTTGTTGGTGTATTGCTCATTACGCAAACCAGCCGTGATCAGCAAATTCTTGGTTACTTGATAACGATCTTCCAGGTATTGCGCCGATTGGGTTGCCGAAGCATCCGTCACGCTGGAGAAGTCCGACAGGCGTGCGTAGAAACCGCGCGTGCCGTAACCACCGAAATCACCGACCACGCCAGGACGACCGCCCGACAGGTTGACCGGTTTATTGGCATTAGCCGCACCTACAGTACGATAGCTCCACGAACCGCCACCAGCACGGAACTGGCCAGCGTTAACGGAATCGATTTCGTTGTGATCGACACCGACACGCAGGGTATGGCTACCCAGCTTGTATTCCAAGTCGGCACGGAAGGATTTCACCTTATCGCTACCAGGCTTGGTGATGTTGCCGGTCGCACCCGAGTATTTTTGGTAGCTGCGGTACAGATTCTGCGCGTCCAGCTCCGGTACACGACCAGCCACCGTGGAAGTGACCGAACGCAAGATGCCGTTCACGTCATAGTCTTCGTACGTGGTGCTGCGCGGTGCCTTGGAGATACCATACAAGGTCGTGAAGACCAGATCGTCGGTGAGTTGGCCCGTGTACTTCAGCGCATTCGACTCGGCACCGTTACCGCCGCCGTTCTTGTCGTTCTGTTCCGAGTACTTGACGCCGGTCGACTTGAACGTGTCGGTGTTCAAACCATACGCACGCTGGCGGTCTTTGGTGGTATCGCCGATCGAAGTCCATTCCAGGCGATGGTTATCGGTGATATTCCAGTCAAATTTGGCCAGGTAGCGGGTTTGCTCGACACGGCGGTCGGCCCAGCCATCGCGCGCCAGGGTGGTGCTGGCGGTGCTGTTGGCGATGCCGGTCTTGGTCGCGGTTTGATCCACGGCGACAAACATGAACAGTTTATCTTCCACGATCGGGCCACCCACGTACGCGCCGTAGTAGTTCTGCGTGCTCTGGCTGGTGTCACGACGGAAATGCAGCTTGCCATCCGTATCCGGATTCTCGCCCGTGTTTGGATAGTTGATATTCTTGGAATCCGAACGCATCGAGTTTGGCGTAATGGCCGCTGTTGCGCCAAATTCCCAATTATTGGTACCGCTCTTGGTCGTGACGTTGAGCACGCCACCGATGGAGCGGCCGAATTCGGCACCGAAACCGCCGGTCAGCACTTGCGCTTGAGCAATCGCACCAAACGGCAATTCCGACGAGCCGAGCTGAGTCAACGGATTGGTGACGGGGAAACCGTTGACATAGAACGCATTTTCCGACGCGCCGCCGCCGCCGATACTCGTGCCGCCATAAGCGGAATCAGCACGCGTGGTGTTCGGCGCCAGCAAAATGATCGAACTCAAGTTCGTGGCAACTGGCAACTTATCCAGTTCCTTCGCGGTGAAGATCGCGCCATTGTTGGTATTCGAGACATCGATACGGTTACGGCGGCCAGTCACTTGCACGGCCTGTACTTTGGAACCGAAGGATGCATCCACACCCTGGCCAATCACAACATCCGTTTCCTTCGATTCGATCACCTTGCCGTCGCGAATCAACTCAACTTTGTAGCGACCGATAGGCAATGCCGTGACCGTGTAGCGACCACCGGCCTCTACCGCAACGGTACGCTTCAGTCCCGTATCCAGATTTTGCAGCGACACGGTCGTGCCGGCAGGCGCCTCAACCGTACCGTAAATCGTACCGGATGCATTCGACTGTGCCATGACAGGCGCTACGACCATCGTGGACATGGCGCCGGCACTGAAGGCCAGCGCCAGGGCACGTACTAAAACAGTTTTTCTCAACATGTGGTTTCCTAATTATTAGATTAAGCGTCTCTGGTAGAGTTGCTTGGTAAATTTAAGCACTAAATCATGTTTAATACGTTTTTATTTCCGGTTTTAGTTTTTAATGATTTGACACTCCCCCAACCACTGATATGGCAGGCCTCAGACAAACGGGAAAAACCTACTTGCCTAAGCGATACATAAAACCATAGGCGATTGTTCACTGTCAACACAGGGGAGAAAGATGATGCAAACAAACAACAATTTAAATAAACCGGGAAATATGGAACGATCTAGTCAAAATGGTGCGGCGACGCACCATTTTGATGCAGTGCAGAAAAACAGAATAAGAATATGTGAAAAAAATGCTTTGAGTCCGTGCATTATGACCGCGCACCACAGGCATAACGCGGCAAGCAGCAGCTATGCTGCACCGCACGTAGCCCTTGAAACGGCATTTTTCAGGCCCTTGCCATGACAGGAAAAACGTTGCATTCCAACAACGCATTGTGAAATTAATTTGCCGAAACATTGGATTTTCAATTACATTGAATAGCTGCACTCAAAAAATATATATCTTAAGTGGATGTTTTTTTGAAAATTGCCATCAAAGAAAAATATAAGCAAAAGAAATTTATATTCATATTTGAAAATCGAATATCAAACATATACATTTGCCGTGATCGATTCCCGAAAAAATAAATAATCTCGGCGGCATAAAAAATATTCAATCCGGAAACAACAATAATAACTCGTAATATGACTGCGGCTATCATCGAAAAACTCCGCACTAACGCCGTGCGCCGGTTATAGAGCAGTGTCATTTCGATGCATATGCATTTTATGGCGGGTCAGGACATGCTGGCGCAGATGACGGCGTCAGCAGACGCAGTGCTGCCACACCTCGACGCCACCCTCCTTACGGCGCAACAGCCCCCCCCCACACACACAGAAGCCTCTGCAATATCATCTTGTCCACTCAACTCAATAGAAAAATTGAGAAATTGCCTATACATCTCCATTTTTACGTTCTTATCACTTCCTTTAAATTGGCTAATAAGCAAGCGAACTGCCGTGGATAACATGCCACGGTGAAAGATATTCAGCATACTCGGGATCGACATTTGAAAACTGGCAAGACTGTCTGACTTCAACAATTCTCGACCGGTTCAGCCAGCCACATTGCCTGTGCGATCCAGCCTGCGAAACGATGGACCAGCGCACCGGTATGGTGCACTGCAGTAGGGTGCCAGTGCGCTTGGCACCGGCGTCAGACTACCGATAAATAGCGTCCTGCACCTTGCTTGCGTGAGGCTTCCCTGGCTCTGCGCTGGATACGCAACCAGGTAATTTTCGAGATGCCACAGCATGCGGCCCCGCATCTTGCGTATCGGCGGCGCCAGCTGCCCTGGCCCGTGCCAAGCAGCGACACATTGCGCGGCAATGTGCTGCAAGACCTTGTGGTTCGACTACGAAATGACCCGCTGACATCGGATTCCGTGCGCGAGGCATTTTTGAAGGCAACGTTGGGAGCCGTTCCACACTTGACGGTGACATCAGCTAAAAAAGGGCGGGATGACTCTTCAGTCATCCCGCCCTTTCGAAGAACGGTGGCGGCATCGCTGCCACCTTGTTCACCTTGCTATATTAGAAGGTGTATGCCAGACCCAGGCTCACGAAGCGGCCAACAGCGCCCGCTTGGTGCAGCGATGCATTGTACGTAGTTTGTACAGTGGCATTACCATATGTGCTCAGGTCAAACGGTGGCTGACGGTCGAACAGATTCAGTATCGAACCTTTCAATGTCAGGTTCGGGCTCAACTTGTACTGGATGTTCAGGTTGGTCGTCGTGAACGATGGCACGTGGCAATACTGCTCAGGCTGTTTAAGGTTCTGGTAGTAAGGCCGGCTGGTGATGACAGCCGATGCGGTGGAGCAATCGGTAGCACCAACCGATGGGTCCAGTGCCGAGAAGCTGCTGGTGTAGTTCAGCGTGGCATTCACGTCCAGCGGACCACGGGTCCAGCCCAGGCTCAGCTGTGCACGGTCTTTCGGCGAACCGGTTGCACCGGAAACCACCGTCGGGCCTTGGGTACCGGCCAGCTGGTAGGTCACGCCAGCTACGGTTTGCTCGTAGCTGATGGTGTGGGCATAGCTCAGGTTGGCGCGGATGATACCGTTTTCGGACAGGTTCCAACGGTAGCCGATATCGGTTTCCACGCCGGAGGTCTTGGTCGAACCACCGTTGATGTAGGCCGATTCTGCGAACAGAATAGGACCAACCGATGGGGTACCCTGGGCAACACCCGTGCCTACGCCAGTAGCGATGTCGATCGGCACGGCAGCACCACGCACAAACGTCTCGCGGTAGGTAGGATCGTTACCGGCGGCGGTCACGATCTGGTTACGCACTTCGATGTTGTAGTAGTCGATGGTCGCGTTCAAGCCCTTGAATGGCTGGAGCACGGCACCCAAGGTGTACGATTTCGATTTCTCTGGCGACAGGTCCTTGTTTGGACGCTGTACGTACGTAGGCTGAATGTTGCAAGAGCTTGGTACGTTGCCAGCGGTGTACTGCTGGCCGTTGGCGCACAGGATAGGGTCGTTGATACCGTGGTACAGGAAGAACGAACCCGAGTTGCCTGTCTCTGCAGGGTTAGGCGAACGGAAACCACGAGCAAAGGTACCGCGCAATGCGATTTCCTTGGTCGGCGTCCATTTCAGCGTTGCTGCCGGGGTGAACGAGTTGTTATTATCAAAACTATCATAACGGCTCGACAGATTGAACTCGACATTTTTCACCGGAATTGCTGCCAGCTCGGCGAAGATTGCCTTGTTGGTCTCTTTACCAAACACGAAGGCCGACGTCGAACCAACCTGACCGTTCAAGGTCAGTGGCGACGGTGGCGCATCCCAGGTACGTTTGTGCCAGTGGGCGCCGACAGCCAGTTTCAACGGGCCTGCGCCCAGTTGCGGCATCAGTTCGCGCGAACCGACCACATCGATGTAGTTCAACTTCGATTCCAGCGTATTCGAGAAGCGTGGCGACACTTGGTCGATCAGCTGTTGCGAATTACCTCCCACTGCATTCCACGCACCGGAGCGCAGCAAGCTGTACAAGGCGGCACGGTCAACAAAACCACTGTAATCAACTTCTGCCTTGGACTTGGTCAAGCCGCCTGCCAGTTGCAGGTCCCAGCCCATCGCGGCACCAGTCAGGTCGATCGCCAGACGGGTGGTGGTCGCGGTGTTGCTCTGTTGCGAGTTGCCGTCCAGGCCAGGAATGTAGCCATACAGACGTGCATTGTTGGCGAACGGGTTGGTCACGTTGGCGCCGACAGCTGCACCGGGAGCAAACGTGGTGCTAGGCATGGCGCCGAAACCTGGGATCAGCACGCCATTATTATTGACGTTGGTACCGGCAAACGAGGTCGGCGAATAGGCTCCTGGCAAGCCGCGATTGTTCAGGTTATCACGCTGGAAGATCGAAGCCTTGACCGACATTTCCCAGTCTTGTGGCAGCTTTTTGGTAAAGCCGACCAGCAAGTTCTTGTTTTCGGTTTCAGGCTGGATGAATGCATACTTGTCTTCCACCGCGCAGCCGCCGGCGCGGTATGCAGTGTAATTACATTTTGGATCCAGGAAGACGAAGTTGGCCGCATTTTGCGCGCCGCCAGCACCCGTGGAGTTGTACAGGAATGGCGAGTTAGCTGCGGTCAGGAAGCCGTTACGGGCGGTTGGCACACCAAAAGTCAGGTTCTGACCACCACGTGCGCGCCAGTCCGGCTGGGCCCAGGCGTACTGCTTGCGGTCGTCGACCTTGATCGCACCTTGGCGACGCCATTCGGCGGTAGCGAAAACGTTGTAGCCATCGGTGTCGAGATCACCGAAACCGGTGCTCAACGAAGCGCGGTTGGTCGTGCCGCCGCCATGTTCCGTGGTGCCGCTGTCAGCCGAGAAGCGGGTACCCGTGAAGTTTTTCTTCAGCTTGATGTTGACCACGCCAGCGACGGCGTCCGAACCGTACAGCGAGGAAGCACCGCTTTTCAGTACTTCGATACTATCGATGGCATCGAATGGAATGTTGGAGACGTCAACAAAGGAGCGTTGCGAATCATCACCGATCGCGTAAGGCGACATGCGGTGGCCGTCGATCAGCACCAGCGTCGAACCCACGGTCAGGCCGCGCAGCGAGATGCCCGATGCGCCGTTGGCGAATGCGCCAGAGAAGCCCGTGCCAAGCGTGCCAGCACCGTTGGAGGCCAGATCCTGCAGCAACTCGGCAACCGAGGTTTTACCACTGCGCTGGATTTCGGCGGCAGTGATTACCTGAACTGGTGCAGCGGTTTCGGTATCAGTACGGCTGATCAGCGAACCGGTCACCATGACGCGTTGCACAGGTTCGCTTGCAGCGGCTTGTTGAGCCATTGCAGGGGAAATGGCGGCAACGGACAGTGCGCCACTTGCAAAGACTTGCAAGATTGCAACTGGCATAGGTTTGATACGTAACTTCATGTAAAAAACTCCTTCTGGGCATGTGCCTGAATTTTTGTAAGGAAACCCTTGGGTAAAGATTTTCCAGATAGATGTATCAACACATTACAAATGTGACGCAACCTCTACATGGAACCATATGGCACGGAGCAATGTCAATTTATTAGGCAAGGCAAATACCTTTAAAGCAATAACATAATTTGGACAATCACTCTCTATGCCGAGACTTATTTGGCAATAACGCGAAAACCATCAAAATTAGTGCGTATCCGCCTTTTTTTCACGCAATGATATTTATATTGCAACGCAACAAAAATTGATTGAATATTTATAAAACACTGTTACAATTTTTTCCTGTTTTACGCTTTTTGCCTGTGTTGTCATCTGGAAAGGAAACCACTTTCTCTACTCAATGATGTTTGTGCAAATGCAGCAAATGAGAGACTGACAAAGCCGGTGCGCGACGCCAAACGCGCTTGCGATAAAATGTTGTTTTTTCGCAGCAGCAAGATGCTGTGCGCTACCGGAGCGCCCTGCTACCGGCACCAGGACAACATTTCCCGCACTCCTACAACCCTCACCATTGGACTGCCTGCGCTTAACAGCCAGGAACGTCGCTGACAGTTACATTTGCACTGATACAGAGCTAACATTGTGATTTCAAAAAATCCGGCGTGTAGTGGCTTCCAGGGCCAGGTCACAGGCAATCCATTGCATGTCAGAAGGAGTAAAATGCCGCCTTGCGCCGCGCCACGCGGCTGCCCACTCTCCGCTAGATACGGAGCCCTGCACTTTTCGGATAGACACCATGTTGCGACTCAACGAAGTAAAACTCCCCCTCGAACACGACGAAGCGGCCCTGCCTGCCGCCATCCTGGCGCGCCTGGACATAGCCGCCGCCGATTTGCTCGGCTTTACCGTCTTCAAACGCAGCTATGACGCGCGCAAGCGCAGCGCCGTGGTGTTGATTTACTCGCTGCATGTGGACGTCAAAAATGAAGCGGCCGTGCTGGCGCGCCTGCAGCACGATGTGCACCTGATGCCCGCGCCCGATACCGACTACAAATTCGTCGCCGGCGGCGAACAGCTGGCCGGCCACAGCACTGAACCGCGCCCCATCGTCATCGGCACGGGTCCGTGCGGCCTGTTCGTGGCGCTGATCCTGGCGCAGATGGGCTTGCGTCCCCTCATCCTGGAACGGGGCAAGCAGGTGCGCGAACGCACGGTCGACACCTTCGGCTTCTGGCGCAAGCGCGAACTGAATCCGGAATCGAACGTGCAGTTCGGCGAAGGCGGCGCCGGCACCTTCTCGGACGGCAAGCTGTACAGCCAGATCAAGGATCCCAAGCACTACGGCCGCAAGGTGCTGACGGAATTCGTCAAGGCGGGCGCGCCCGAGGAAATCATGTATGTGAGCAAGCCGCACATCGGCACCTTCCGCCTGGTCAAGATGGTGGAAGAAATGCGCGCGAACATCGAGCAACTGGGCGGCGAATACCGCTTCAGCAGCAAAGTCGTGGATCTCGACATCGTGCCGGGCAGCGATGGCGGCCAGGTGCGGGGCGTGGTGCTGGACAATGGCGAAACCATCGCCAGCAACCACGTCGTGCTGGCCATCGGCCACAGCGCGCGCGACACCTTCGAGATGCTGCACAAGCGCGGCGTGTACATCGAAGCGAAACCGTTCTCGATCGGCTTCCGCGTGGAACACCCGCAATCGCTGATCGACAGCTGCCGCTTCGGCCCCAGCGCTGGCCACCCGATCCTGGGCGCGGCCGACTACAAGCTCGTGCACCACGCCAGCAATGGCCGTTCCGTCTACAGCTTCTGCATGTGCCCGGGCGGCACGGTGGTGGCTGCCGCCTCGGAGCCGGGCCGCCTGGTGACGAATGGCATGAGCCAATATTCGCGCAACGAGCGCAACGCCAACAGCGCCATCGTGGTCGGCATCACGCCGGCCGACTACCCGGGCGACCCGCTGGCCGGCATCGCCCTGCAGCGCGAATTGGAAGAGCGCGCGTTTGCCTTGGGCGGCGGCAACTACGATGCCCCGGGGCAATTGGTCGGCGACTTCGTCGCTGGCCGCGCCTCGACGGAATTTGGCAGCGTGGTGCCGTCGTACAAGCCGGCCGTACACCTGACGGACCTGGCGCCATCGCTGCCAGAATACGCGATCACGGCGCTGCGTGAAGCGTTTCCGGCGTTCAACAAGCAGATCAAGGGCTACTACAAGGCCGACGCCGTGCTGACGGGCGTGGAAACGCGTACCTCGTCGCCGATCCGCATCAAGCGCCGCGACGACAACCTGCAAAGCCTGAACACGCGCGGCCTGTTCCCGGCTGGCGAAGGCGCCGGCTATGCGGGCGGCATCCTGTCGGCGGCCGTCGATGGCATCAAGGTGGCAGAGGCGGTGGCGCTGTCGATGGCCGCCGCCTGAGGTCCGTACAGCAGATCAGGCTGCCAGCGGTAGCCTGATCTGTATATGGCAGCCGGGTGTGCTGTCGATGGCGCACACCTGGCCGCCCAGTTGCTGCACGATCGTGTAGACGATGTGCATGCCCAGGCCGGAGCCGCCCTGGCCCCGCTTGGTGGTGAAAAACGGTTCAAACATGTGTTCGCGCACGGCCGGCGCCAGGCCGATGCCGTCGTCGGAAAATTCCAGCAGCAGCCAGCGCGCAGCCGCCTCATCGCCGTCCGCCTCGATGCGCGCGCGTATCGTGATGCGTCCCGGCCCGCCCTGCGGATAGCCGTGGCGGGCGCTGTTCATCAACAGGTTCGAGAGGATTTGCGACAGCTTGCCGGCCGCCAGGCGCACCTGGCAATCGGGCGCGATATCGAGTTCCACGCCCAGCGCCGCCTTGCGCAGTTCCGGGCTGTGCGCCGACACCAGGCCGTGCACGTAGTCGTGCAGGGCCAGGTCGGCCACGTATTCGCTGACCTGATCCACTGCCAGCTGCTTGAAATTGCCGATCAGGTCGGCGGCGCGCGCCAGGTTGCGCTCGATCAAGGCCGCCGCGCCTTTCAGCGACTCGGCAATGTCGATCAGTTCGGCGCGGCTGACCTTGGCGCCGCCCAGCAGTTGCACCAGTTGGTCGGCATAGCTGCCCATGCTCGACGCAGCCGTCAGCGCCACGCCGATGGGGGTGTTGACTTCATGCGAGACCCCGGCCACCAGCGAACCGAGGGCAGCCATCTGCTCCTGCTCGATCAGGTTGGCCTGCGCCGCCAGCAGCGATTCGCTGCGCTGGCGCACGATTTCTTCCAGCTGCCGGGTGCGTTCCTGGTGCTGCAGCTCGGCCGCGCCGCGCGCCGAGAAGATCGACAGCAGCAGCAAGGCCAGCAAACGCTTGTTTTCATCGATGGGTCGCGTGTCGATGGCCGACAGGATGCCCAGGGTTTTGCCATCGGTATCGATCAGCGGCATGCCGACATAGCTTTCGGCCCGCATGTCGACCAGGAGGCTATCGAATGGAAAGCGACGCTGGATGTCGCTGCCGTGAAAACACATGCTCTGGCAGGTGACGTCCTGGCAAGGCGTGTGCTGCAGGCTGTATTCGATATTCGGCTGGTAGCCATCGCCGCCCCACAGGGCCAGGGTGCGGATGCCTTCGCTGCCATCGTCCAGGCGCACCAGGCGCCCGGCGATCACATAGTGCACGTCGAGTGCTTCGGCCAGGTCTTTGACGAGAATGCGCAGGAAGTCGTCGCCACGGGCGTGCGCCGTCGAGGCGGTGATCGAGCGCAGGGCCGCTTCCGCCAGGGTGCGCCGCTGCTCGGCATCGAACAGGGGTTCTTGCGAATTCACATCAAACAACGGAATACTC
Organism: Janthinobacterium sp. BJB401; assembly: GCF_013372745.1. Lineage (NCBI taxonomy): Bacteria > Pseudomonadati > Pseudomonadota > Betaproteobacteria > Burkholderiales > Oxalobacteraceae > Janthinobacterium > Janthinobacterium sp. BJB401. Next base: position 95,678 of record NZ_JABXFH010000014.1, read on the forward strand.
ATGAATGCTCCTGCACGGCACCGCAAGCGCAGGCACACCTGCCGGCGCGGCGACTCTCAGCCATGGCCCGCCCCAGCGGACCTGCCGCGATTGTACCCCTGGCTATTGCTTAATAATACAGATACACAGGAATTTTTTACAGCCAGCCGGAACGCTTGAACAAGTAATACATATAACCGCAGACACAGCTCATCACTGCCACGGCGGCCGGATAACCGTAATGCCAGTCCAGCTCCGGCATGAACTTGAAATTCATGCCCCAGATGCCGGCAAACGCCGTGAACACGGCAAAAATAGCGGCCCAAGCCGCCAACTGCTTGTTCACCTCGCTCTCGTCGATGGCCACCATCGACAGATTCACCTGAATCGCCGTGCTGATCGTGTCGCGGATGGTGTCGAGCGTGCCGTTGATGCGCGCCAGATGGTCGTGCACGTCGCGGAAATACTCCTGGGTATCATGGCACAGCGGCGGCACCCGTCCGCCGTGCAGCTTGCCCACCGCTTCCATCAGGGGCGCCACCACATGGCGCAAGACCATGACCTTGCGTTTCAACTGGTACAGCCGTTCGATATTGTCACGCTCGGTGCCACGGTCGAAGATGCGATCCTCGATCAGTTCCAGCTCCGATTCCAGCGCGTCGAGCACGGGAAAATAACGGTCGACGACGGCGTCCATCAGCGCGTACAGCACGAAGGCCGAGCCCTGGCGCAGCAAGTGCGGTTCGCGCTCGGCACGCGCGCGGACACCGAGAAAACCTTGCGAGCTGTTGCTGCGCGACGAGAGCACGTAATTGGCGCCGACAAAAATGTCGACTTCGCCCAGCACCAGTTCGTTCTCGACCATTTCCACGGTTTTCACGACGGCAAACAGGGAATCGCCATATTCCTCGATCTTCGGCCGCTGGTGGCCCCGCTGCGCGTCTTCCACCGCCAGTTCATGCAGGCAAAACTCGTGCTGCATCTGTTTCAGTTCGTCCGGCGTGGCGTCGAGCAGGGCGACCCAGACGAAACAATCGGGGCGCTCGACGTAATCGCTGATATCGTCGATCGGCAAGTCGGCCAGTTTTTTGCCATCCTGGTAGGCCACGCAGTTAATCAGCATACAGTTCCACAATGAAAGTTAAGACCGGACGAAACAGTCCGGCAGGCGCCAGCTTACCTTATCGCCTGCAGTGCGTGTTGTGGCGTGCAAGGGACGCCGTGCGGAAAAGCGGACGGAGCGGACGCTCCGTCCGGAAGACAGATCAATCGTCCTTGGCGCCGTCGATGCCCAGTTCGGAGATCTTGCGGGTGATGGTGTTGCGGCCGATACCCAGACGCACGGCGGCGTCGTTCTTGCGTCCGTGCGTATGCTTGAGCGCCGTCTTGATCAGGGCCGACTCGAATTGCCGCCCCAGCACGGCCATGACTTCCTGCTGCCCCGCGCCAAGCATGCCCGCCGCCTGCAATTCCAGCAAGCCGATCCAGCCCGGCGGCGCGCCATTGGCAGGCGCGGCCGCTTCGAACACCTGGCCACCGTGCGGATGCGCAACATTTGCTGGCGCCACGTCAGCGGACGCCACCGTGGCAGCGCCGTCGCCCTGTCCCTGCGTCAATTCCAGCGGCAAGTCCTTGATTTCCACCGTCTGGCCCGGCGCCATGACGGTGATCCAGTTGCACAAGTTTTCCAGCTGGCGCACATTGCCGGGCAAATCGAGGCTGCTGAGGAACTGCATCGTCGGCTCGCTCATGCGTTTGGCTTCCACGCCCAGCTGACGCGCACTTTGCACCAGGAAGTGGCGCACCAGGATGGGGATATCCTCGCGCCGCTCCCGCAAACTGGGCAGGCGCAGCCGGATCACGTTCAGGCGGTGATACAAGTCTTCGCGGAACAGGCCGTCGCGCACGCGCTGCTCGAGGTTCTGGTGCGTGGCCGTAATGACGCGCACGTTCGCCTTCATCGGCTGATGCCCGCCGACGCGATAGAAATGGCCGTCGGACAGCACGCGCAAGAGGCGCGTCTGCAGGTCGAACGGCATGTCGCCGATTTCATCGAGGAATAAAGTGCCGTTCTCGGCTTGCTCGAAGCGGCCCCGGCGCGTCGTCTGCGCGCCCGTAAACGCCCCGCGCTCGTGACCAAACAGTTCGGATTCCAGCAAATCCTTGGGGATGGCCGCCGTGTTCAGGGCAATGAACGGCTGCGCCGCGCGCGGGCTGTGCTTGTGCAGCGCGCGCGCCACGAGTTCCTTGCCGGAACCGGATTCGCCCGTGATCAGCACGGTGACATTCGATTGCGACAGCCGGCCGATGGCGCGAAACACTTCCTGCATGGCCGGCGCCTGGCCGAGGATTTCCGGCGTTTCCGACGGGCCCGATTCGACGCTGGTCTCGCGCAAACTTTCTTCCAGCGCGCGGCGGATCAGCTCGACAGCCTTGTCGATATCGAAGGGCTTGGCCAGGTATTCGAAGGCGCCGCCCTGGAAGGCTGCGACGGCCGAGTCGAGGTCGGAAAAGGCCGTGATGATGATGACCGGCAAGCCGGGAAAGCGCGACTTGACCGTCTGCAGCAATTCCAGGCCGGACGCGCCGGGCATGCGTATATCGGACACGAGCACTTGCGGCGTGTCAAATTCCAGCGCGGCGATGGCGTCGCGCGCATTGGCAAAACTCTTGGTGGCGAGATTTTCCCGCGCCAGGGCTTTTTCCAGCACCCAGCGGATTGATTCGTCGTCGTCAACTATCCAGATTGGCTTCATTAGTGTGTGCGTCCCGCAATGGATTTCATGGGTGGGATACCGCCTCGCTTATGGCAAGGGTAGAACGATCCTGAAATCGGTGTATCCAGGCCGGCTTTCGCACTCGATCACGCCCAAGTGCTGTTGCACGAAGGTTTGCGCCAAGGTCAGTCCCAGCCCGCTGCCGCCTTCCCTGCCCGACACCAGCGGGTAGAAAATCCGGTCGCGGATCTGGGGTGCGATGCCCGGTCCATTGTCAATGATATGCAAGTCTAATGCCAGGCCGTAACGAACCTTGGCCAGGGTCACCTGGCGCGCCACGCGCGTCTTGAAAATGAGCTCCGCGTCGCCCGCCTCAATGCGTTCGGCCAGGGCTTGCGCCGCGTTGTGCGCGATATTGAGCACGGTCTGTATCAATTGCTCCTTGTCGCCGCGAAACTCGGGAATCGACGCGTCGTAGTCGCGCGAAATGGTCAGACCGCTGGGAAATTCCGCCAGGATCAGGCTGCGCACCCTTTCGCACACTTCGTGGATATTCACGTCGCCCACGATATGCGGGCGGCGGTGCGGCGCCAGCAGGCGGTCGACCAGGGTTTGCAGGCGGTCCGCTTCCTTGATGATGACCTGCGTGTATTCGCGCAGCTCGCTCAGGTGCAGGGCCGGCAATTCCAGCTCCAGCAGCTGCGCCGCGCCGCGGATGCCGCCCAGCGGGTTCTTGATTTCATGCGCCAGGTTGCGGATCAGCTCCTTGTTGACCTGGCTCTGGTCGAGGATGCGCTCCTCACGGTCGAGTTTTAATTGCTGCACGTTTTCGCGCAGCTCGATCAGCACGCCGTCGCGCGGCGCGTCGAGCGCGCTGACGATGCTGTGCACGCGCAGCGGCTCGCGCCCCAGGCGCTCCAGGCTCAGATCCTGGCGCAAGTCGGAAAATTTATGTTCGAGCGCCTGCGCGCAAATGCCGGCCAGCTCCTCGGGATTCAAGAACAGCGCCGTCAGCTTTTGCCGCGACAAGGCCTTCAATGAGCTTTCCAGCAAGTTTTCCGCCGCCGCGTTGGCATAGCTGATGCGGCCATCGCCATCGAGCAGGATCACGGCCGAGGCCAGCAAATCAAGGCCGGCCAGGTGGGCGGGACGGCTGGAATGGTTGTCTAGTGTCATGTGCTTTACCGAATATTCGCGATCTCGCGTTTCAGGGCCTCAACGTTCTGCTGTGTCCGGCCAATGTTGTCCTTCAACTGCGCCACCCGTTCCTGGTATTTCGCATAGTTACGCTCATTGCCCTGACGTTCGGGCTGGCCGCCATTGAATTCCAGCCGCTGCGCCGCCAGTTTCTGCTCTTCGCTGCGCAATTCGTCCTGCAGGATCTGGCGCCGGTCCAGGTCGCGCGCGCGCTGCTCGGCGCCATCGACCTTGGGAAACGCGCCAGCGGCAGGCGCCGCCGTGGCCGCCGCCTGCGTGGCGGGCCGGGCAGGCGCGCCGGCCAGCGGCGCCGTCCTGCGTGGCGGCTCCGTCATGGCGCCCGGCAAATCGAGCAGCTGGCAATGCGCGCCAGCCCGCTTGTCCGTGTACGTCTTGTGTCCTTGCGCATCGGCGCACACATACAACTGCCCGTGCGCCTGTGCCGCCGCGCCCAGCAATCCTGCCATCAGCGCCATTCTGTAATGCTTGGTCAATCTTCACTCCTGTCAGCACATGCCGTATCAATCCTTGGCCGACTATACAACACGGTACTGGCGCCGCATTGGTACTGCATAAAAAAACGCGGGCAAGACCATCGCCTCACCCGCGTTTTTTATTCACTACCGGCATGCTGCCGGCGTGGCGCCATTACAGCGAGTAGTACATGTCGAACTCGGCAGGATGCGTCGTCATGCGCATGCGCTGTACGTCCTGCATTTTCAGTTCCAGGTAAGCGTCGATCATCGAATCGCTGAACACGCCGCCACGGGTCAGGAACTCGCGGTCCTTGTCCAGTGCATCCAGAGCTTCTTCCAGCGAAGCGCACACGGTCGGGATCAGTGCGTCTTCTTCCGGCGGCAGATGGTACAGATCTTTCGAGGCGGCTTCGCCCGGATGGATCTTGTTGGCAACGCCGTCCAGGCCAGCCATCAGCAGCGCGGCGAAGCACAGGTACGGGTTCGCCAGTGGATCCGGGAAGCGCGCTTCGACGCGGCGGCCTTTTGGATTGGCCACGTGCGGGATACGGATCGAGGCGGAACGGTTTTTCGCCGAGTACGCCAGTTTCACTGGGGCTTCGTAGCCTGGTACCAGACGCTTGTACGAGTTGGTGCCCGGGTTGGTGATCGCGTTCAATGCCTTGGCGTGCTTGATGATGCCGCCGATGTAGTACAGGGCGAAATCGGACAGGCCGGCATAGCCGTCGCCAGCGAACAGGTTTTTGCCATCTTTCCATACGGATTGATGCACGTGCATGCCCGAACCGTTGTCGCCAACGATAGGTTTCGGCATGAAGGTAGCGGTCTTGCCATAGCTGTGCGCCACGTTCCACACCACGTATTTCAGGTTTTGCGTCCAATCGGCGCGCTCGACCAGGGTCGAGAACTTGGTGCCGATTTCATTCTGGCCGGCGCCGGCCACTTCGTGATGATGTACCTCAACCGGGATGCCCAAGGACTCGAGAATCAGGCACATTTCCGAACGCATGTCCTGGAAGCTGTCCACGGGTGGCACTGGGAAGTAGCCACCCTTGACGGTAGGACGGTGGCCGCTGTTGCCGCCTTCGATGTCCTTGCCGGTCGACCACGAACCTTCGTCCGAACCGATCTTGACGAAGCAGCCCGACATGTCGATCTTCCAGCGCACGCTGTCGAAGATGAAGAATTCTGGCTCAGGGCCGAAGTAGGCGGTGTCGCCCATGCCCGACGATTTCAGATAGGCTTCGGCGCGTTTCGCGATCGAGCGCGGGTCGCGGTCGTAGCCCTTGCCGTCCGACGGTTCGATCACGTCGCACTGCATGAACAGGGTCGTTTCTTCCATGAACGGGTCGATATTGGCCGTGTTTGGATCCGGCAGCAAGATCATGTCGGACGCTTCAATGCCTTTCCAGCCAGCGATCGAAGAGCCGTCAAAGGCGTGGCCCGACTCGAATTTGTCCATGTCGAAGTGCGACACGGGAACCGTCACGTGCTGCTCTTTACCACGGGTATCAGCAAAGCGGAAATCAACGAATTTGACTTCGTTTTCTTCTACCATCTTCAAGACTTCTGCGGCTGTCATTGCCATGCGTATCTCCTAAATGAATGTGGGGTGAGCCGACCTTAATGCGTCTGGGCTGATGAAGCGAAGCAAACATTGCGTGCCACCAAAACTCATAAGGATCATAGCAGATTCCATGCCAGCTTCTGATGGGATGTGGCGGCCCAAGTCAAAACCCGGCCTTGCCAGTGAAAGTTTTCCTGCCCGCGATTTTCCTGCTGTGTTTGCGTCAAATCAAGAATGCACTAAGCAAGTGCAAAAAACGAATAACGCACCATTATCGTGCATTTTGTGCCGATTCTTGAAAAATGCCTCGTTGTGGTGCATACGCGATGCACCATGGTTTTCCGTTTGCGAGGCGCGGACGGCGCACTATAATCGTTCACACCTGCCCACTTTCATCGAGGACGCCATGACCACCGCCGCCGACATCCTGACCACCGCCCGCAGCCGGGCCAATGAAGGTACGCCGTATGCCGGCGCCGTCACGCCGCAGGAAGCGTATGACCTGCTGCAGGGCGATCCCGCCGTCAAGCTCATCGACGTGCGCACGAATGCCGAGCGCGACTGGGTGGGCCGGGTCGACATCGCCGATACCCAGCATGGTGCGGTGCAGTGGGCCACCTACCCCGGTGGCGTGCCGAATCCCGATTTTATGCAGCAACTGGCCGCCCAGGCCGGCAAGGACGAGGTGCTGCTGTTCCTGTGCCGCTCCGGCGTGCGTTCGCGCCACGCCGCCAAGCTGGCGACCGAGCACGGCTACCTGCACTGCTACGACATCCTCGAAGGCTTCGAAGGCGACAAGGACGCCGACGGCCACCGCAAGCAGATCGGCGGCTGGTGCAAGGCGGGACTGCCGTGGCTGGGCGCCTGACGCTGGCCAACTGACTATCTGAACAGTGTTTGATCTGGCGGGCCACCTTGCGGCCCGCCATCGGCTACAACCATCCATGCGCGCCCGATTTTTTTCAACTGCGGCGCAAATTCTTCTTGCGAAAGTGTACCTTATATAGTACAACGTAGAGGTGCGTCATGGATGCTTCCGGCTTGCGGCAAATTACCCTGCTGTTCTATGCGAACGGCAATGGCGGCGAACCCGTGCGCGACTGGCTCAAGTCCTTGCCAGTTGAAGAGCGCCATATGATCGGGCAGGACTTGATGCATGCGCAATGGCGCTGGCCCGTCGGCATGCCCTTGTGCCGCCATTTGGGGCAAGGATTGTCGGAAGTACGCAGCAGCCTGCCCGGCAACCGCATCGCGCGCGTGCTGATCTGCCATCACGGCGACTGCCTGGTGGCGCTGCACGGCTTTATCAAGAAAACCCGCGCCACGCCCGATGACGACCTGGCGCTGGCCCGCAAACGCTACAAGGAACTGACATGAACGCCACCGCTCCGCACCTCGGCAGCAGTCTCGACGACTTCCTCAAGGAAGAAGGCATTTTCGAGCAAACGCAAAACCGCGCCATCAAGGAAGTGATCGCCTGGCAACTGACGCAGGCGATGCAGGAACAATCGATGTCGAAGACGCGCATGGCGGCCCTGCTGCAGACGAGCCGCTCGCAGCTCGACCGCCTGCTCGACCCCAGCAGCGACGTCACCCTGTCGACCCTGGAGCGGGCCGCCGCACTGGTGGGACGCAAGCTATCGATCACCCTCGTGTAAATCCTCAGGCCGGCTCGCCCGCCTCGGCGGCAGGATGCTCGCCCATCAAGGTCAGGATGCGCTTGCGCACGAAATTGATGTGGCTGCGCAAGCCATACAGGCCATCGGCAAACGACAGGGGAATCGATATCTGGTTGACCATCTCCTCGATCTGGTCGAGCCGTTTCAATTGCGCCGCATACACTTGCGCACGCTGCTCTGGCGGCACGTCTTCCAGCGCCTGCTCCACCGTGCGCAACTGGCCATACCAGCGGTACACGCGTGAACGGATGCGCCACACGTACAAGGGCGGCACCACGCGCGACAGCGGTAAAATCAGCGCGCCCAGGGCCACCACCAGCACCCACATACGGTCAAAGAAATTGGCCAGCCAGAAACTCATGTAGCGCTGCAGCACGGGCGCGCCATCCTTGTAGAATTTCAGCGCTTCGGGCGCCACGGGAATTTCCGTGTAGCGCGCGGACGGGAACTGCCCCTGCTGCTGGAACCAGCCCGTGCCGCCATGGATGCCGGCCGCCGCCTGCACGAACAGGTCGATCAGCGCCGGATGCAAGTCTTCGCGCGCGACCAGGGTAGCCGTCGGCGCGATCAAATGATAATCCTGCGCGGGAATATTCTGCCCCAGGTCGACTATGCCGCGCGGTAAAACGACATGCGTGAGGAAGGGCAAACGCCGTGTGTAGGCCTCCGCTTGCGAAAAATCAAACAGCTTGATGCCCGGCGTTTGCAGCAGCATCTGGATCAGCGGCGCTTCCGGTGCCGAGCTGAACACGAGACCGTCGATGCGCCCTTCCAGCAGCTCCACCGTGGCGGGCGTGTTTTGCAAGTCGCTCACCGTCAATTCCTTCGCTTCGACGCCATTCACAGACAGCAACTGCCGGAACAGGCCGGGCACGCCCGTGCCCTCCGGCCCCAGGTTGATCTTCAGGCCCTTCAATTGCGTCAGTTCCGTCACGGCCTTGTCTTCGCGCATGAACAGCCAGACGGGTTCCGTAAACAGGCTGCCGAGGGAAATGAGGCCATGGCGCTCGGCATCGTCGTGTTCCGTCGAGCCGCTTTGCACGAAAGCAATATCGGTCTTGCCCGCGTTCAGGCGCTGCAGGTTTTCCTGCGAACCCAGCGACGGTTGCAAGGTCACCTTGATGCCGTGTTTGGCCAGGGTAGCCGCATATTTCTTGCCGAATTCTTCGTACGCGCTATTGTCCTGCCCCGTCGACAGGCTCACCTGGCGTGGCGGCGCCGGGTCGACCAGCCAGTAAGCGAGCGCGCAAAACGCGCCAACCAGCAGCAAGGTGGGACCGGCGGTGGCGAGAAAATCGCGCACGGAAAAGCGGCTGAACGCGAGGATTTTGGACATGTGGTGGCGCATAGGTTTCATGGGTGGCTACGATGCCAAGAAAACCTCAACTATGCAAGGCACTTTCGCAGGCGCGGCGTGGCCAAATCCGCTACAGTGCAAGATCAACCACCTGTCCTTCGGAGCCCCGCATGCTGAAAATTCTTGGAAAAGCCGCCTCGATCAATGTCCGCAAAGTCCTGTGGACGTGCGAGGAACTCGATCTGCCGTATGAACGCGAAGACTGGGGCAGCGGCTTTCGCAGTACCGACGACCCGGCCTTCCTGGCCTTGAACCCGAACGCCATGGTGCCCGTGCTGCTCGATGGCGACCTGGTGCTGTGGGAGTCGAACACGATATGCCGCTACCTGTGCGCCCAGGCGGGCCGCGACGACTTGCTGCCAAGCACGCCCCGCGCCCGCGCGGAAGTGGAAAAATGGATGGACTGGCAAATGGGTGACCTCAACAACAGCTGGCGCTACGCCTTCATGTCGCTGGTGCGCCACAGCCCCGCGCACCAGGATGCGGCGCAGCTGGCGGCGGGGATTGCCGGATGGAACAAGATGATGGGCGTGCTGGAACAGCAGTTGCAGCGCACGGGTGCCTTCGTCTGCGGCGAGCAATTTACTTTGGCCGATATCGTGCTGGGCCTGTCCGTCAAGCGCTGGCTGATGGCGCCGATGCAACGCCCCGACTACCCGGCCATCGCCGCGTATCACGCGCGCCTGGAAGATAAAACCGCCGAATTTGGCGGCTAAAAAAACGCCGGCGTGAACGCCGGCGTTTTGCCACAACTGTCTGCCAGCTGCTAATTCGTGCAATGTTTCGCCATGCCTTCGGCCGGCGCGGGCGCCTCGATCAGCGGCATCAAGCTTGGCGCCAGCGACACCAGCAATTGCACGGGCAAGGCGCTCGTGAAATCGTAGTTTTTCGATTCCGGTCCGCGCACATACGCCGTCATGCTGCCATAGAAGCGCTCGCCGATATTGAACACAAATGTCGCCGAACGGTTCACATAGCGCGACTCGATCAGGCGGCCGCCGGCGCCATACACGTCGAAACGCTGGTCGCCCGTGCCCGTCTTGCCGCCCATCGGGATCGGCACGCCGTCGGCGCCGACAAATGCCGTCTTCGCCCGTTTCGCCGTGCCGTCCGACACCACTTCGCGGATGGCCTTGGCGACGGCGCGTGCCACGTCCGGCGACAGCACCTGCTCCGCTTCCACCTTCGTGCCCCGCTTGACCATGGTGTCATACGGCGTGTTGGCGGCGAAATGCATGGAATCGATGCGCACGCTCGGCTTGCGCACGCCATCGTTGATGATGATGCCCATCAACTCGGCCAGCGCGGCAGGACGGTCGGCCGAGGCGCCCAAGGTGGTGGCATACGATGGCACCAGCGAATCGAAGGGATAGCCCATCTTCTTCCACTGGCGGTGGATTTCCAGGAAACCTTCCACTTCTAGCAAGTTGGCGATGCGGCGGTCCTGCGCATGCTTGCGGTGCGTATTGAACAGCCATTTATAGACTTCCTGGCGCTCCTTCTCGCTGGCCGCCACCATCTGCGACAGGGTGGAACCTTCATGCTGGCGCAGGTACGCCACCATCCACAGTTCCAGCGGATGCACATTGGCCAGATAGCCGCGGTCGGCCAAGGACCAGTTTTCCATCGCGTACTGCTGGTACATCCTGGCGACGCGCTCGGGCGGCACTTCGTTTTGCGACGTCAAGTTGGCGTTGAGGAAATCGCCAAATTCCGCGACGGTCCCCTTCGGATTGACGGTGCGAAAGATATTGGCCAGGCGCACGGGGGTCGGGCGGATGCTGGCCAGCAGGATCTTTTCCTGCTCGTCAACGCTCTTGCCGCGGTATTTCTGATAGAAGCGGTGCAGGAACTCGCGCCCTTCCTTGTCGGCAAAACGGCTCAGGTACTGGGCGCGGCGCGGATCGTCGGCGTCCGCCAGCAACGAGGCCGAGGAATCGGGACGCGAGAACATGTAGTAGCGGGCCACGTCGCGCATCAGGCGCACGAACACCAGGTTGGTCGACTGGCGCAGCGCCTGCTGCACCGTCATGATGCGGCTGTCGTCGAGCTTGGAGAAGTTGCCGAAATGGTGCAAGCCGCCGCCCGTGAAGAAGCCTTCGCCCGGGTTGCCCGAGTATTTGCGCTCCATGGCGGCCGCCAGCATGGCCGGCAGATTGCGCGCCTCGCCCAGCGCCAACGGTTTCAGATAGGCAATCGCCCACTGCGACAGCATGTCCTTCGGATCGACGGCGATCTTGCCCAGCTCGCTAGCACCCATGCCGCTGTAGCGCTGGTGCAGCTGGTCGATGATGTCCATATACGTCACCAGGGTGCGCAGCTTGGCCGTGGAACCCAAGTCCAGCTTGGCGCCTTCGTTGATGTCGAGCGGCTGGTCGTAGTTATCGGTCTGCACGCGCAGCAAGTTGGCCTGGTCGCCCTTTTGCAGCAAGGTAAAGCTGTAGACCACGTTGGCCGGGTCGCCATTGCCCAGCATGCCTTTGCCCGTCAGGCCGGCCGCTTTCGCCACTTCCGGGTCGCGCAATTCGCGCAAGACCTTGGTGACGGCGTTTTGCGCCTGCGCATCGAGCGTGCTGACCACTTTCAGGTCGAGGCGGTCAAGGTTGTACAAACGCGGGTCGCCGAGCATGCTGGCCAGGTGGTTGCGCACGGCATTCGAGGCCTTGCGCGTGACGAACGAGGTCGACGCTTCCGATTGCACGCCCGAAGCCGTCGACGGACGCAGCTTTTCGGCGATGGCCGCATTGCGCAGCTGCGGCGAGATCACCCCCGCTTGCGCCAGCAGGCGCAGATGGCTGTTGGTCAATTCTTCCAGGTCGGCGCCGCCGGCCACCAGGTAATGCGAGGGACGGCGCTGCGCGATCAACAAGCTCAGCGCCTGCTTGTAGGCCAGCGCACTGCCCGGCTGGTCCATATTACCCTTGAGCAAAGTTTTCACTTCAGCAAACGGACGGCCATACCAGACCCACATGCCGTCGCCAATGCCGTTGACTTCGCCAAAACCGCTCTTGGCCGACAGCGGCACGGTGTTGAGGTAATTGACGACGATCTTGCGCCGCGCTTCCATCGTGTTTTCGCCATCCTGGTAGGAGCGCAGGCTGGCCGAAATCATCTGCATCAGCTTATCCTGCATGGAACTGGTGCGCCCGTCTTCCGAATGGCGGTATTTTTCAATCTGCGTGGCCAGGGTGCTGCCGCCGCCGCCGCGGTGGCCGCCGAACAGGTTCAGCGCCTTGTCGAGGACGGCCTTGCTCAGGCGGTCCCATTCCACGGCGGGATTGCGCTCGGGCGTGCCCGGGTCCAGCAATTCGCGGTTTTCGATGAACAGCAGGCTTTGCACGAGCGCGGGCGGCGCTTCGGCGAAGCCGTCGAACATGCGCTCGGGATAGCTGGCCGCGAACAGCGGTGCGGCGCGGCAATCGAGAATCGTCAGTCCCGCGCGGTTTTTCTCGTGATACGTGGCAAAAATGCCCCGGTCGACCAGTTGCACCATCTTCGGCGACATGCGCGCCTGCGCCGTCACGGCATAGTCACGCGCGTTGAGCTTGGTGATGAAGTCAGGCAAGCTGGCATAGCCGAGCCGCTCGTCATAGGGGCCGTGCTGCGGATAGCGGATGGCGCCCGCCGGTGCCGGGCCGGGCTCGACCTTGAACGCCAGTTGCCGGTCCAGGCGCGTGAAAAACTCCGCCTGCAGGGCCGAGGTACGCACTTCGCGCATGACGAACCACGCCACGCCGGCGATCAGCGCCAGCACGATGATGGCAAAGATGGGCCAGATGCGCGAACGGCGGCGCTTCTTCGGCGGGCTCGCCGGCGGTGGCGCCTCGGCGCCCGTGTCGGAGAGTGGATCAGAAGGGGGCCGCTCTTGCGCGGCCAGATTGACGCCTGTGTCTTTCATGGGATGCTGGGATAAAGTTGGGTTTGGACGGCGCGGGAAATGCGGTAGCGATACCGCTCCGCGCGGGATAAGACGAGGGCCAGCCAAGGCCGGTCACAACAAAGCTTGCTTAACATGATGTCCATACCGGTGAATCAAAAAAACACGTTACTGCACAGGCAGGCGACCCCGAGTTCGACACGCAAGGCCCCTGTTCACCATTCCACCACATCGGCATGAAAACGACTGACGAGCGCACACAAAAATCTTGCTTCATTGAAGATTTTCGCAAAAAAACAACGTCTTGGAATGTACGCTTGCGTACATAGATGCAAAGCGGGCTGGACGCCAGCGAAAAAGCCGCCGGCGCCGGGCTGGCTGCATGTCAGATGGTGGTGTATTCGGCCTGCAAGGTATCGAGCGCGGCGCACATCTGCGCGAAGGCGGCCGTCGCTTGCGAGGGCTCGCCCTTGACGCCCAGTTCGATATGCCGGCGCGTCTGCGCATCGCCCACGCTGGGCAGGCTGAATACCTTAATCAGCGGAAACTCCGCTTCCAGGCGCACCATCAGCGGCGTCAGCAGGGATTCGGCCGTTTCATACACGAGCAAGGCATGTTCCGCGTGCGGCACCTGGTTGAACAGGTGGGCGTAATGCGTGTCGAGCACCCATTCGATCATGGGCCAGGACATGACGGGAAAGCCCGGCACGAAGTAATGCTCGCGCACGGCAAAGCCGGCAATCTTGTTGTACGGATTCGGAATCAGCTCGGCGCCGTCGACAAATTCCGCCATTTTCAGACGGTGCAGGTTTTCCGGCGAGTTCAAATCGGCCGGCACGCCCGCCTCTGCTCCCATTTCCGTGATGCGCTGCTGGATATTCTTCTTGCCCTGCGGATGCAGCGCCAATGGCAAGCCCAGCGCATCGGCCGCCGCCTGGCGCGTATGGTCGTCCGGCGTGGCGCCAATGCCGCCAAAGCTGAAGACGATGTCGCCGCTGGCAAAGCTGCGCTTGAGCAAGGCAACCAGGCGGGCTGGCTCGTCGCCCACGTATTCCGCCCAGCTCAGCTGCAATCCGCGTTGCTTGAGCATTTGTACTACTTTCGGGAAATGCTGGTCCGTGCGCTTGCCCGACAGGATTTCGTCGCCGATGATGATCAATCCGATAGCCATGAAGCTCCCTCGTAGAATTCGATAATAATGGTCAGGCGTCGGCCGGCGCCACGTCGGTCATGCCGCGTACGCCCCGCAAACGCGACAGTGCTTCCAGGCAGTAATACTGGAACCACAAACCCGTAAAGATAAAGATCAGCACATACAGCCAGATGGCGAACGCCGCCAGGAAGGGGAAGAACACCACCGCCATCACGCCGCCCATCCACAGCATGCCCGGCACGGCGCCGGCCGCGCCGGACACCATGCCGATGGCCAGCAGGGGCCAGCGCTGCTCGCGCATGATGGCGTGGCGCTCTTCCGCGCTGGCGTAGTCGGCCATGGCGTCGTACGCCATCACGCGGTACGTCAGCCAGCCCCACAACACGGCCTGCCCCGCCAGTGCGGCCGGCGGAAACGCGTACAGGGGCAGCATCAGCACCCAGACCAGGATAAACAGCAAAAAGGTGGCCAGCGAGGTGGCGACGCTGCCCAGCAGGCTGCCGCCATGCTTTTTTTCCAGCTCGGGAAAGTGCCGTCCGCCAATATGGCGGCCGATGGCCGGCATGGCGAACAGGCCCATGAAGATCAGCGCCGTCAGGATCATCAGCGGCAGCAGCATGAACATGGCGATCAGCGGCACGATCACGGTTTTCAGCTTATCCAAGCCAAAGGTGGACAGCACCTGGCCGCTGGTGCGGAAGAAGTCGTACTGCGTGAACTGCGCATGCAGGCTGTCGATCAGCGGCTGCAGGCCAAACTTCAGCAGTACGCCCCACAGAATCAGCGAGAGGATGAAGGGCGCCACGCTCAGCAGCAATATCCTGCCATGCAATTGCGACAGGAAAGCACGGCCATACGAATTCAACACATTGCGCATCAACGGCGTCCTTTTCGTTTAACTCTTGCAAATTCCACCATGCGGCGCAGGCCCAGCCATTGCTGCTGCCAGAAGCCGCGCCCATAGTGGCGTCCCGGCCGGCCCACGCCATTGCTGTCGATGCGGGCCAGCTGGTCGCGCACGCCCGTGCGCGCATAGCCGGCCGAGAAATTCGCGGTGCCCAGCAGCATATCCCAAATCGGCAAGACCACGCCGAAGTTGCAACCACCCATGCTGCCCTTGCCCTTCGACTCGTGCCCCACGCCGATCGCGTGGTGCGTGCGGTGGAAACGGGGCGAGATCAAGAGCCGCTCGCCGATGCGGCCGAAGTGTATCCTCACATTCGCATGCTGCAAGCTTTGCAGAATGCGCGAAATCGACACCAGCAGCACATACTGGCCCGGCGGCACGCCGATACCGAGCGCCACCAGGGCCATCACCACGTCGCGTAAAAAATCGTCGAGCAAGTGGTTGCGGTCATCGCTCCACAAGTTCATGTTTTGCTGGCTGTGATGCAGGCTGTGCAAGCCCCACCACCAGCCGAAATGGTGCGAGGCCCGATGGTAGCAATAGTCGACGAAGTCCAGTATCACAAAATAAATGATAAAACTGAGCAAGGGACTGATGCCGGGCAACAGCGATTCCAGGTTCAAGGGATGAATATTGTCGAAACGCAAGGCGCCCGCCAAGGCATCCATCAGCGGATCGAGCGTAAAGAAGACCACGACGGAAAACAGGCCGATGCGGTGCAGCACGGTGTACAAAAAATCGTTCCAGCGGGCGCGCGGGTCGGTGATCTTTTGCGCGGGAATCAGGGCTTCGAGCGGACGCAGCACGAGAAACAGCAGCACCAGTTCACACAGGCCGATCAGCAGCCATTCCGTCCCCTCGAACGCTTCTTCCGTGAATTCGCCAAAGCCCAGGTGATACACGAGCGGATTGACGATGGTCTGGAACAGCCAGCCTTGCGCCGCGCCAAAAGCGTCGACCAACGTGTCGATCACGGGCGTGACGTAGCCGAGGATATCGGCGGCGATCATGGCTGGCCCTTCTTTTGCGCGTAGGCAGGATGCTCGCGCAGGGTGGCAAAGCAGAAACCCTTGTCTTGCAGGCCGGAAATCAAGGCATCGAGGTTGGCCGGTGCCCACGCATCCTTGCGCGACCAGATGCCCATGTGCGCAATGAAAATATCGCCGCTGCGCAAGTTCGCCAGGGCTTTTTTCAGCAGCATGGCGTTCGGATATTTATCGCTGGGCAGTTCATCGCCCGAATACCCCGCTGGCGCCCAGCCCGCATGCTGGTAGCCGCAGGCGCTGCCGGCCGCCAGGGTGCGCGGCGACGTGTAGCCGCCCGGCGCGCGCCAGAACGGGTCAAGCTTATGCCCGGTCAGTTCCTGGAAGCGCGTATCGACGCGGCGTAATTCCTCGCAGAACTGCTTGTCGGTGAGGGAAGCCAGCTTGCCGCCATCCTTGCCGAACTGAGGCTTGACCTGGATCAAGCCGTTGGCCAGATCCTTCTTCCAGTACACGTGGTCAAACGTATGCGTGCCAAATGCATGGCCTTCGGCGACCCTGGCTTTCCAGTACGGCGCCCACGAGGCATCGAGCGAATAGTCGCCGCGCGTGGTCTTTTCATTGGCCAGGAAGAAGGTTGCCTTCACATGGCGCTGATTCAGCACGTCGGCGATCAGCTGCGCTTGCGACTGGCTGCCCGTGTCGAACGTCATGTAGATGGTGCCCTTGCAGGCGGCCGGGGCCGAAGATGCGGCCGGAGCCTGTGCGGCTTGGGCTGCCGGCGCCGGTGCGGCGGCATGCGCGGGTGGCAGCATGGCGCTGGCGCACAGCAGCATGGCGGGCACGCAGCCCGCGAAAGTGAGGCGTTTCATCATCACACCCGCCATCACATGCGCGGCGAGTGGGTGGCGAAATACACGCCATGGGGCGAGCGGCCCACCGGTATGGTCTTGATGACCTTGCGAGTGGTCAGATCGATCACGGCTACTTTCTTGATCCAGCGCAGGGTCACCCACATGGTCTTGCCGTCCGGGGTGATTTCCATGCAATCGGGGCCGCCCGGCACATTGATGGTGCCCACATTTTCCAGGGTTTGCTGGTCGATGATGTTGATGGTGTTCGACACGCGGTTCGAGACGAAGGTCATGCGGTTGTCACCGAGCGCGCGGAAATTGTGCGTGCCGGCGCCCGCCTTGATGCGCTTGACGGTCTTTTGCGTGCGCCAGTCGATCACTTCCACGTAATCGCTGCCCATGATGCCGACCAGCAAATGCTTGCCATCGGGCGTCATCGTGATGCCGGCCGGCGCCGGGCCGACAGGCATGGTCCATTTGACGGTTTGCGTGGCCAGATCGATGGCGCTGATCTGGTTGCTGCCCTGCTGCGTGATGAAGGCCATGGTGCTGTCGGCCGTGAACGCCATGTGGCTAGGCAACTTCGGCAGCGGGATGCGCTTGGCCAGGGTCAGGTTCTTGCCGTCGTAGCGGTACAGGTCGATGCGGTCCAGGCGCAGCGAATTCGAGATGAACCACTTCTGGTCCGGCGAAAAGCCGATCTGATACGGGTCGAGGATGTTGCTGATACGGCGCTGGATCTGGCCCGACACAGGATCGAGGAAAATCAGCTCGTTGCCGACGGAACTGGCGACGATCAGCGACTTGCCGTCCGGCGTTTCCATCAGATGGTGCGGTTCCTTGCCGACGGCAAAGGTCGACAGGGGAGCATAGGTTTTCTGGTCCAGCAGTTGCACCGTGGCATCACGGGAATTGAGCACCACCACCACTTCGGCTTGCGCCGTCGATATTGCGGAAACCAGGCACAGCGAGGAAAAAACAAGGCGGCGTAGACTGCGGAACATGGAAGAAATCACTGTTAAATACAAAACATGCATTTTACGTGGAACACTGTATTTATTGTGCGAAATCCCCCCTTAAATGCTGCCGGCAGCCACACATCGCCATAATTTCCGTTTTTTCCCTGTGCCGGGCCTGGAATGGCGCTTTGCAACTCATTGCTCTACAATCTGAAGCTTTCATCGCCTACACAAGGATTATCATGACCACCACCACTACCGCTTCCGGCCTGCAATACATCGATACCGTCGTTGGCGAAGGCGCTGAAGCGCAAGCCGGCAACAATGTTGTCGTGCATTACACGGGCTGGCTGCAGAACGACGACGGCAGCGCCGGTTCGAAATTTGACTCGAGCAAGGACCGCAACGATCCATTCGAATTCCCGCTGGGCGCAGGCCGCGTCATTCAAGGCTGGGACGAAGGCGTGCAAGGCATGAAAGTGGGCGGCAAGCGCCAGCTGATCATCCCTGCAGCACTGGGCTATGGCGCACGCGGCGCCGGCGGCGTGATTCCACCGAACGCCACCCTGATTTTCGACGTCGAACTGCTGGGCGTATAAGCACCGACTGCGCAGCGCTGAAGCGACTGTACCGGCGCCGCCCCTGTTCACGCAGCGGCGGCGTTTTTGTTTTGAGTGTGTCCTCTAATGCACGGCACGCTTTTTTCACTATGATGTCAGGCACTGCAGCACGCACGGTGGCCACTCCGCCGGGCCAGCCGCACTTTTCCAGCGATTCCATCAGCACACAGGAGCCATCATGAGTTTACAAGAGCAATTCGAACAAGCGCAGCTCGATTCCAAGACCCTGTCCGAGCGTCCGGACAATATGACCTTGTTGAAAATCTACGCCTTGTTCAAGCAAGCGTCGAGCGGCGACGCCACGGGCGAGCGTCCTGGCATGACCGACTTCGTCAACCGCGCCAAGTTCGACGCCTGGGCGGCCCTGGCAGGCACCTCGAAGGAAGATGCGCAGCAACAATACATCGACCTGATCGAAGACTTGAAGGACTGATCGTCCCTCCCTGCCCCGGCGCCTGTCGGGGCAGTATAATTTCTGCATGACACCATCACTGATTTCCCAGGTTTCGCTGGCGCATGCCGCCGACCTGCCCCGTTTGTTCGACGTCTGGCACCTGTCCGTACGCGCCACCCACGATTTCCTCACCGATAGCGATATCGCCTTCCTGATGCCCTTCGTCCGCGAAGAGCTGGCCAGAGTGACGGCCGAACGCCTGATGCATGTGCTGCGCGCCGATGATGGCGTCGCTTACGCCTTCCTGTGCGTCGAGCACGCCGGGATCGAAATGCTGTTCGTGCATCCGGACCGGCGCGGCAGCGGTGCCGGCCGCAATCTGGTCCAGTACGCCATCGTCAAGCTGCAAGCCACGGCAGTCGATGTCAACGAACACAACACGCAGGCGCATGGCTTTTACCGCCACCTGGGCTTTACCGTGGAAAACCGCTCACCGCTTGACCCGTTCGGCAAGCCTTTCCCCATTTTGCACCTGAAACTGGCCGAAAACGGCTAAAAACTCACCAAAAACCACAAAAACAGGCTGTTAACGCAAAAGTGGCTACCAAATCGGTAGCCACTCTTTCATGTTGAAACGGCGTTAAAACTTACTTCTTGGCTGCCGCCAGCGCCTGCGCGATCCAGCCGTCAAACTTTTGCTGGTGGAATTTGATCCAGCCGGCCGTATGGCGGGCGATATCGGCCTGCGTGTTTTCGCCGCGGCGCATGCGCTCGTTCTGCGCATTGATGTCCGCCACGGGCAGTTGCATCACTTCGAACAGCTTGGCTGCGGCCGGGTTTTTCTCGGCCCAGGCCTTGTTCGACACGATGCGTGCCGTGTTGACGGCAAAACCGTAATCGCTGCCATCGTCGAGGCGGGTATTCACCTTGTCCGGATTGGCCGAGAATGGCACTTTCAGCCAGATCACGTCCTTGCCCGGCACCAGCACGCCACTGACCCAGTATGGCGTCCACGTGTAGTACAGGATCGGTTCGCCACGCTTGTAGCGGCCCAGGGTATCGGCGATCAGGGCCGCATAGCTGCCCTGCACGTGCGTCACCGTCTCGCGCAATTTGTACGCATCCATGTGATTCTCGATCAGCGCTTCGCAGCCCCAGCCCGGGTTGCAGCCCGTCAAGTCGGCCTTGCCATCGCCGTCATGGTCGAACAGCTTGGCCAGGGTCGGGTCGCGCAACTGGTCGATATTCGTGATGTTGTACTTTTCCGCCGTCGCCTTATCGATCAGATAACCTTGCGCGGCAGGACCGGCATACTGGCCCGTGCGCAACAGCTTGGCGTCGCCGCCCGCATTGTTATAGAAATCCTTGTGCATCGGGTCCCAGTGCACGGCCATGAAGGTGGCGTCGCCGTTGGCGATGGCGATATGCGCCGTCGGGTATTCCACTTCCTTGATCGGCTGCACTTCATAACCGAGCTTTTCCAGGGCCTTGTCGACCAGCATGGTCTGGAAGGTTTCTTCCGCGATCGAGCTTTGCAGCGGCTGCACCTTGACGCCCTTGCCGGGCAGCACATCGGCGGCCACGGCCGGGGCCTGCGCCATGGCCAGGCTGGTGGTCAGGGCCATGGCGGCAATCGCCAGGGCGGAAAACAGCTGGAACTTGCGTTGCGATTTTTGCGTCACTTTAAAATTGTCAATTTGATGCATGTGCTTCCTTTATTGTGCGTTGGCCAGCGTAGCTTGCTGTTCAACCTTATTTTTCTCTGCATTGCCGCGCACCAGGCGCAGCACGAAACCGGCAGGACCCGTCTGGTACCAGTGGCGCACGCCACGGCGTGGCTGGCCCATCGCTTGCGTCAAGCGGTCCAGGGTGATGGCCAGCAGCACGATGCCCAGGCCGCCAACCGTTGCCAGACCCATGTCCAGGCGGCCGATACCGCGCAATACCATCTGGCCCAGGCCACCAACGGCGATCATCGAGGCGATCACGACCATCGACAGCGACAGCATCAGCGACTGGTTGATACCGGCCATGATCGATGGCATGGCCAGCGGAAATTGCACGCGGGTCAGCAACTGCCACGGCGAGGCGCCATAGGCGCGGGCCGCTTCGATCAGGTCGGGACGCACCTGGCGGATACCGAGGTTGGTCAAGCGCACGAGCGGCGGCAGGGCAAAGATAATCGTCACGATCACGCCTGGGGCATTACCGATACCAAACAGCATCACCACTGGCACCAGATAGACGAAGGCGGGCGTCGTTTGCATGGCGTCGAGCAAGGGGCGCAGGATATTCTGCGCGCGGTCGCTGCTGGCAAGGAAAATACCCAGCGGCAAGCCGATGGCCAGACAGAACGCCAGCGACGTCAATACCAGCGACAAGGTCGTCATCGCTTCGGGCCAGATGCCCAGCATCGACACCACCAGCAGCGCCAGCACGGTGCCGACGGCCAGCGTGCGGCTGGTAAATTGCCACGCCAGCAAGCCGATGATGGCGATCACCGTCAGCGACGGGGCCGCCAGCAGCACGCCTTCCACGCCGGACAGCACGCTGTCGATCGGCGCGCGCACTGCCTGGAAGAAAGGGCGGAAATGGGCGACAACCCAGCCCAGGCCCTGGTTGATCCAGCTTTCCAGCGGCAGCGAGCCGTCGAAAATCTGCGTCAGATGAAAACCGGAGGCCGCGTGTTCCGGCTGTACGGCCGGTCCGGCCGCGTCCAGCCAGGACGTGTCGCCTGGCGGCGTCAGCGCCCAGGGATTAATTTGCGCGGCTGGCTGTTCAACAACAGCTTCTACTGTGGAAACGGTGCTGGGGTTCATGCTTGTCCTTTCTGTTGTTGTTCGGCTATGGCTGGCGTGTCGCGGTCAAGGAACTTCAGCAAGGTTGTCTTGCTGATGGCGCCGCGGAAGCTGCCGTCATCGGCCACCACAGGGACGGCATAAGGCAGTTGCGCCACCTGGCCGAACAGGCCGGCGACTGGCTCATCTGCGTTGATGGTCTGCACGTCGGGCAGGTAGGCATGCGCCAGGCCCAGCGGACCAACATGGCCGTCGAGCGCGCTGCGCAGCGAATCGGCCGACACGACGCCAAGGAACTTGCGCTGCGGATTGACGACGTAGGCAAACGCGCGATCCTGCTCTTCCAGCATCGACAGCGCGGCGCGCGAACCGCGGCTCGGCGATTCCGACACGACGATCTGGCTCTTGCGGGCAATATCGCTGGCCTTGAACACGGCCGCCGCATCGACGCCGCGTACGAAGTTGCGCACGTAATCGTTGGCTGGTTTGCGCAGAATTTCTTCCGGCGTGCCCACTTGCACCACGTGGCCGTCTTTCATGATGGCGACGCGGTCGCCGATGCGCATGGCTTCGTCGAGATCATGCGAAATGAAGACGATGGTGCGGCGCTTGATTTGCTGCAAGCGCAGCAGTTCCGATTGCATTTCCGTACGGATAATTGGATCGAGCGCGGAAAACGCTTCATCCATCAGCAAAATCGATGGATCGCAAGCCAGCGCACGGGCCAGGCCCACGCGCTGCTGCATGCCGCCCGACAATTCGTCGGGATAGCTGGCGCCGTAGCCGTCCAGGCCTACCTGCTCCAGCGCTTGCTGGGCCAGCGCATGGCGCTCGGCCTTGGGCATGCCCGCCAGTTCCATACCGAAGGCAGTGTTGTCGAGCACGGTAATTTGCGGCAGCAGCGCGAACGACTGGAACACCATGCTGATGTCCTTGCGGCGCAGGGCGCGCAGCTGGGCGTCCGGCAAGGTATTGATGTCGTTGCCGTCGATCAGGATGCGGCCGGCGGTCGGCTCGATCAAACGGTTCAGCATGCGCACCAGGGTCGACTTGCCCGAACCGGACAGGCCCATGATGACGAAGATCTCGCCCGCTTCAATGGTAAAGGTGGCGTCGAAAACACCGATGGTGCAGTCGGTCTTGGCCAGGATGTCCTGCTTGCTGGCGCCCTGATGAACGAGTTCAAGTGCTTCTTCTGGCTTGTCGCCGAACACTTTGAACACATGGTCGATAATGATTTGTTTTGCCACGATGTGGTTCTCCCTCGATTTGACGAATGGAATGAAACCCAGCAAGCTGCCAGCTTGCGGCGGGAATCAACAAACCCTGTTGCGTCGGCTACGCCACGGCGCAAAAAGCGCACGGGAGCGACAGAAAACAGGGGGTGACACGCGTGTGACCAGCGGATGGCCAAGGCCGGTGCCGGGGTGCCGTGTGCGTGCTAAAAGAGGCTGTGGTTCAGGACTTTTAACAACGCTAGCGCCATGCAAATACATGGCACCAAATGTATTTGACCGAAAAAATCGACCAAGCTACTTTTTAACTGGATGCGGGTGTAAAACCCGAAGAATTATTCACCACTCAGCGAGTGGGGAGTACTGCGAAGCAGAAGGTGAAACGCGGTGTAGCTGTTGTAAATATGACTCAAGTATAACGTAAAAAGCCACCAAAGTCCAATGGCTTTCCAAATAGAAATGTGCTAGCAATGTTCGCCAGCGTACAGTCAGACGTGAAAAAGGCGAAAAGCGACGTGTTTTCATCGTCTTTTCGCCCATCATTGCGACACGTTCCCTAGCACCAAACATGGCGCCAGACAAGCGGGGGGAAATGCCATCAAACTGACTCGGCAAACACCTTGCGCATCTTTTCGGCAATCTTGCCTTCAATCGTGGAAGCGAAGGCGCTGAGCATGAAGCCCAGCTTGATTTGCAGTTGCGCCTGCTCTTTTTCCAGGGTCAGCGACCCATCGACGCCACTGCGCTCGAAACGCAGCACGTCGCCATCCCAGGCGCACGCCAGGTCATATTCCTGGGCCAGCTTGTCGGCCACTTGCTGCGCCGCTGCGCGCGCCTTTTCTGCTGTCAGCTTATGTTGCTGAACTATATTTATATCCGCCATCAAACGATCCTTTTATTATAAAAACGGGTGCCATACGGCCAGCATCATACCAGCCGCCACGTGGCAGCCGCAGCCATGGGGAATGCCGGCACATGGAAAAAACCGCGCTTTCCTGTGCGGCGCTTGCGCCACATCAAACCGAAACCAGCGAAGCAGGCCGACTATCTCCATTCCAGTTGCGAGTGTTTTGGAGAGCTACCATGGACCAGAAAGTCATCGTGCCGGTCGAAGCCGTGCTGACCAAATGCGTGTCCTTGCCCGTCGGCTATGTCCCCACCCCCTCGGCGCCCTACCGCCAGCACCGCAAGAATGCGCAACTGACCCTGCAGCCGGGTCGGCCGCGCCTGACCGAGGCAACGGCCCGCGACCTGGCCGCCGTGCCTGTCGGTTCGCGCGTGCTGATCTGGAAGCAAGACCCGTCCGTGAGCGAACTGGGCACGCGCAAGACCTTCCTGCCCGGCCTGACCCTGCAAGGCCCGCGCGACGCGCGCATCACGTTCGGCGAGCCGGGCATCGCCCGGGTCAGCCCGAACGCCTTTGGCGACTTCATCGTCTCGCCCAACACAGACCAGTTCGACGCCGTGCACACGTTTGCCATCGTGCGCATGACGCTCACCATGTACCAGCGCGCGATGGCCAGCAACGACACGGCGCCGCCCCTGCCCTGGCAATGGAACAACGCCAACAATACGGAACCGCTGCGCGTGTTCCCGCACGGCTTGCCCAACGTCATGAATGCCTATTACAGCCGCAGCGACAACGCCCTCAAGTTCGGCGACTTCATTCCCAGCGGAGCCACCGAGCGCGTCTACACCTGCCGTTCGCTCGACATCGTTTCGCATGAAACAGGACACGCCATCCTCGATGGCCTCAAGCCGAATTGGCTGCTCAACAATAATCCACCGCAGACGGGCGGCTTGCACGAATCGTTCGGCGACCTGACGGCCATCTTCCTGGCCCTGTCGCAACTGGACCAGGTCGAAGCCGTGATCGCGCAAACCAAATCCGACCTCCACGATAAAACCTTCCTGGCCGACCTGGCGGAGCAGTTCGGCCTGGCGCTGGGCCGGCCTAACGGCTTGCGCAATGCCGACAATGACATCAAATTGTCGGAAGCAGGCACGGAAGTGCACGCCATCTCGCAAGTGTTTACGGGCGCCATCTACGACATCCTGGCCGACATCTTTGCCCACGAACGCCAGCCCCAGCTGGAAGACGACGCGGCCGTGCTGCACCGTTGCGGCGACTACCTGCGCAGCCTGGTCTTGCGCGCCCTGGTCGCGTCCCCCGATCACGCAGCCACGTATGCCGACGTGGCTGGCCACATGCTGACCCTGGCGCAGGCCGATGGCTACACTACCTACCTGGATTTCATCCGCAACAGCTTTACCGTGCGCGAAGTGCTCAAGAACGCCATGACGGGGGATGGACAGATGAACTTTGCCGCAGGCATCGTCGATGACGAGGGTGCCGTGCAAGATAGGCGGGCCTGCTGCGGTACCATGAACCATGCGGAATACAGCGAGTCCGATCAATTGCTGGAAGCGGAACGCGAAGCGCTGGCGGCCTGGTGCCGCAGTTACGCCCCCCGATAACGCCGTACGCGCCCACCAGCCAGCAGTCTGCCACAGGCGATGACATGCCGCATCACGTCCCCACCACCATCCTCAAGAAGGAGCAGCATGAAAATTTCAGCCCGCAGCAGCGGCGGCTTTGCCGGCCTGAGCGAACAGTACGAGATCGATACGCAGGCCCACCCGGCCGGCCCCGGGCTGGAAGCGGCACTGGCCAGCAGCGGCTTTTTCACGCACCCGCAAGCCACGGGCGAACAGGTGGGCGCCGATATCCCTCAATGGCAGATCACCGTCGACGCCCCTGCCGCGCGCCGCACCATCACCTTTGCCGAGGATGGCAGTGCTGAAAATGCACGTTGGCAACAGTTACTGACGCAAATACGCGCCAGCGCCTGATTGTTCCGGCACTTGTTTGGCACATGTTTGGCACTTATTTTTACTGATCTTGATTTGAGTAAAACAAAAACACCACACGGCAAGCCCCTGCGTCGCCCGCCCTGCACCCAGCACCGGCGGGCGACTGTCGCTTTCTTGCCGCGTTCTTCATGGCAACGTCCCGGATAGTCGCTGAATTGCCCGCTCTGCGCGGCAACGGCACTGCCAAAAAATGAATTTGCTTATACGTATTGTATATAAGCGGGATTTGTGAGAAATAGCGAATTGCCTTAAAATACAATGCTTTGCTTTAGTATGCGCCGCCGAAGTTCCTGCAGGCGCGACAGCACCTCCCCCAAAAATTGATAGGACTGTTATGACCCACGTTGTCACCGAATCCTGCATCGCCTGTCGCTATACCGACTGCGTCGATGTCTGCCCGGTAGATTGTTTCCGGGAAGGCCCGAACTTCCTGGCAATCGATCCGGACGAATGTATTGACTGCGCCGTCTGCGTGGCAGAATGCCCGGTGAACGCGATTTTCGCGGAAGAAGACGTGCCGGGCGACCAGCAAGCCTTCATCAAGATCAACGTCGATCTGGCGCGTAACTGGCCGTCGATCACCAAGACGAAGGCTGCCTTGCCGGAAGCCGAGCAATTCAAGGACGTCAAGGACAAGCTCGACATGCTGGTGCGCTAAACGCACGGCAATGCCGCGGCCGTTCCGGCGGGAAGATTCTTTTCCGCAGGGGCGTAGCGGTAAAAAAACAGACAAAAAGCAGCGGAAACGCTGCTTTTTTTGCTTTTAAAGCATCGTTGCAGGTCTATCCACGCAAGTGTGGCGCGCTGTCACACCAAAGCGCAAACTGTGGATCTATGCGTGGTAAAGCACATTTTGTCCTCAACAAATATCGTAAAATTGGATTATGATATTTGAGCCGATATTGGCGCTTGGAATTAAACAAGGACTCTATATGCTTTACCAACTGCACGAACTGCAACGCTCTTTCCTCACTCCGGTGATGCAATGGGCAGACATGTCCTCCAAGTTATTTACCAACCCGGTTTCTCCACTGGCCCACACCCCGTTTTCGCAACGCATCGCAGCCGGCTACGAGCTGATGTACCGCCTTGGCAAAGACTACGAAAAACCACAATTCGACATCAAATCCGTTCTCGTCCAAGGCGAGAGCGTCGACATCCGCGAACACGTTGTCGTCACCAAACCGTTTTGCCGCCTGATTCACTTCAAAAAAGAAGCCACTGGCTTGCAACAGCCCAAAGTTCTGCTGGTTGCCCCCCTGTCCGGTCACCACTCGACCCTGCTGCGCGATACCGTGCGCGGCTTGCTGGCCGAGCACGATGTCTACATCACCGACTGGACGGACGCGCGCATGGTACCGCTGACGGAAGGCCCGTTCCACCTGGACGACTACATTTATTATGTGCAGGAATTCATCCGCCTGCTGGCGCCTGATTTGCACGTCATTTCCGTCTGTCAACCGACCGTGCCCGTACTGGCAGCCATCTCGCTGATGGCGACGGCCAAAGATCCGCACATGCCGAAAACCATGACGATGATGGGCGGCCCGATCGACCCGCGCCGTTCGCCCACGCAAGTGAACAACCTGGCGACGGAAAAGAAATTCTCGTGGTTTGAAAACACCGTGATCTACGCGGTACCACCGAACTATCCGGGCTTTGGCCGCAAGGTGTATCCGGGCTTCCTGCAGCACGCCGGCTTCATCGCCATGAATCCGGGCCGCCACGCGCAAAGCCACCGCGAGTTCTATATGCACCTGGTGACGGGCGACGACGAGCCGGCGGAAGGCCATCGCCAGTTCTACAACGAGTACAACGCCGTGCTGGACATGCCGGCCGAGTACTACCTGGAAACCATCAAAACGGTTTTCCAGGAATTCAGCCTGCCGATGGGCACGTGGAAAGTGGGCGGCCAGCTGGTGCGTCCGCAAGACATCACGAACGTGGCGCTGTTCACGGTCGAAGGCGAGCTGGACGACATTTCCGGCGCCGGCCAGACGCAGGCGGCGCATGACTTGTGTTCCGGCATTCCTGCCGAGATGCAACAAGACTTCGTGGCGCCGAAATGCGGCCACTATGGCATTTTCTCGGGCCGCCGCTGGCGCGAGATTATTTGCCCGAAAATCGGCGAATTCATCCAGAAACACGGCTAATACACGGCATTTCCGTCAAAACGCCACGCCAGCTCACACTGGCGTGGCGTTTTTTTATGCCCAGCTCATGCGCGCGACGTTTCGATTTTCACCGTCGGACGCGTGTTGACAAAAATCTGCTCGACCCGCGGCTCGCCCGGTCCCGGCTTCTTCATCGCATAGCCATTCACGGGCTGCGAGCGGTTCACCCACAGCGCGTAATACAGGTGGTCGGCGCGAGGATCCTCCGTGTTCGGGTGGATCAGTATCGTCAGCCCCAGGCTATTAAGCTGCAGCCACGGCACGATCACGGGCAATAAATCATTGGTAAAGCCGAAATAGAACGACGGCGTCACGTGCGGGCCGCGCGGCTCCAGGTTCCAGTCGCCCAGCTCGATCTGGAAGCGTTCGGCCGCCCAGCGACGTATCAGCGCCGCCTTCTGGTAACTGTCTTCGTCAAAATAGATATGCGCGTGATAGCTCTCGATATCCGTGTAGGCGCGCGGTGTCGACGGCAAGGTTTCCTCGCCGGGCCGCACGCTGACGGGGCGCGGCGTGGGCGCCGTGTCCGTATGCTCGCCCCACGGGCTCTTGCCAAGTGCTGGTTTCGCGCGCTTGACTGCGCCATCCTGCGCCAGGGCCGTCCCCGCCAGGCCGGAAGCGGCCAATGCCGCCACCAGGCCGCCGCCGCGCAAGACCGTGCGGCGCTGCGGCGAGAGGAGATTGGCCCATTCCAGATCGATGGCCGCGTGTTGATTGTTGTCAGACATGGTATTTCCTGTTCTTGATGATAAGTATGAAGAGAAGGCAGATCAAAAATGCACCGTGGCGCGGGCGTAGTAATAAGCGCCGAGAACGCCAAGCGGTCCCGAGTTATCGTAGGCGCCTGTGTACTGCGCCAGATTCGCGGCGCTGCGCGCTGCGCGCGGCACCTGGCTTGGTTTCTGGTCGAAGACATTGTTGGCGCCCACCGTCACGTTGATGCGCTTGCTGACGTCGTAGCCGACGCTGACATCCGTCACGAAGGCGGCTTTCAGCTGGTAGTCGCCGCCCGTGATGGCGTTCAGGCGCTTGAGCTTGCCGTAGCGCGTCTCGCGCAGGTTGAACGTCCAGCCGGCTTTTTCATACGCCAGGGTAAGGATTTCCTTGTCGCGCGGGGCCCGGTACAGCAAGTCGTACTCGGCCGACTTGCTCAGGGTGCCGATGTTCGGCAAGCCTTGCAGCACGGCCGGCAAGGCCGCCTTGCCCACCAGGCTCGTGTGGTTGAAATTGGCGGCCGCCGTCCAGCGCAGCTTGCCATCGGCTACGCCCAAGACATCTTCGGCGGTGAAATCGATGCCACGCGTGCGTGTGTCGCCCACGTTGGCAAAGTAATGCGCGACGAGACCATTGCCTACCGTCAGCCCCGCCGAGCGCAGCAGGTTTTCAATGACGGTTGCTTGCACCCCCGTCAGCGGCCGGCCGCTGCCGTCGAGCGCCACGCCCGAACTGCGGTCGATGCCGATGTTCGACGACACACCCAGGCGGTCGCTGACCTTGATTTGATACGCGTCAACGGCCAGACGCAAGGTGGGCGTAGGATTGAAGGTCAGCCCGGCCGACAGATTCGTCGATTTTTCCGGTTTTAAGGCTTGCGCGCCCAGTGCCCGCGCAGCGGCCGAGTTAGGCTGCGCCAGGGTATACGGCACGCCCGCATGGTCGGACGTGTTCGAATACGATTGCGTCACCAGGCTCGGTGCATGAAAACCATTGCTGACGGTGCCGCGCACGGCGACCGTGGGCGTGACGTCATAGCGAGCCGATAAACGGCCCGTCGTCTTGCTGCCGAAATCGGAATATTTCTCGGCGCGCAGTGCCGTGTCGAGCAGCAACTGCGGCGTCAGTTTCGCGCCCAGGCCAATGTACGCCGCATAGCTGTGGCGCGCCGTGTCGGATGCATCGACGGGCAGGTAGCCGGCCAGTGCGGACGAGCCGCTACCCTGCCAGGAAGCGGGCTCGCCCGGGCTACGCTGCTGCGTTTCATGCGAGTACTCGAGACCCAGGCTGAGGTCGGCCGGCTCGCTCAAGCCCAGCGGCACGGGACGGCGCACGTCGGCATTGGTGGTCGAGCGGCTGTAGCGCTGGTCGCCGATGTCAAAATCCGTCTTGCCGCCCGGATAGGTCAGCGAGTAATTGGCCGAATGCTCCACGCCCACGTCGATATCGTCGCGGCCATACGTCGTGCTCAGGTCCCAAGTCCAGCCGGCCGTCTCGCCCTTGATGCCGCCTGTCAGCGAAAAGTCGTTTTCGCTCGTCGTTTCATACGGCGTGAAACCGTCCGGATATACGGCCAGCAAGCCTTTGTTGTTATTGAAAATGGTATTGGGCAGGCGAAAATTCTGCGCCGAGCGGGCATTGCGGTGCGCATACGTGCCGAAGCCGTACAGTTGCACCTCGTTCGACAGGTCATAGCCGAGGTTGGCGCTGAGCGAGGCGGTCGTGCTTTGCGGCACGCCCGTATTGCGCCATGGATTGCTGTTGCGGTTTGCTTCGGCCGGGTTCGGCGTAGCGCCGGCCGGCAAACTGTTGTTCGGTCCCAATTTGACCAGCTGGCCATCGCTGTTGCGCACGGCCGGGTACGACAGATATCCGGGATTCAGCCCGAAATTGCGCACGGCGATGCCCTGGCGCTGGACTTCGGCGCCGAAGTGGGCAAAGCCGTGTTCGCCCAGGCGCGTGCCGCCATCGATGCGCGCGGAACCGTTCGTGCCGTCACCCGCGTAGGTGGAACCAAGTTGCGTGCTGAAGCTGCCTTTGTCATCCGCTTTCAGGATGATGTTGATGACGCCGGCAATGGCGTCGGAGCCATAGATGGCCGAAGCGCCGTCGCGCAGGATTTCCACGCGGGCAATGGCGCCCGTGGGTATCAGGGCCAGGTCGGTGGCGACGGAACCGGGAAAGCCATCTTCATTGACGATGGCCGTCGTATGCCGGCGCTTGCCGTTGACCAGCACCAGGGTATGCGAGGGGTCGAGGTTGCGCAGCTGCCCGGCGCGCACGATGCTGCCCAGGTCGGGCTGCACGCGAGCCGGCAAGTTAAACGATGGCAAGGCCGTATCGAGCGCATCGAGCAAGTTCAACTTGCCCGTCGCCTGCAATTGCTGCGCGCTGATCACGTCGATCGGGGCGGCGCTGTTGGCCACCGTGCGGCCCGTGCCGCGCGCGCCCGTGACGATGACGGTGTCGAGAGAAGCTTGTGAATACGCCACGCCAGGCGCCCCCAGCACCAGCACGGCCACCGAGACGGCGTGCGCCAGTTGCCGCAAACGGGGGGCGGGGTCTTGCTTGTGAATCAGTTCCAGCATACGAAAACATCCTTTCAAAGTCGTCAACACAGTGGCTGCAGACTAAAGGATGGACAAACAAACAAGAACGAATGGTTTCGTGTTTAGATATTTCGTTTTGGCAACTAACAACAGCGGCGCGCCGTGTCAGGGAGTGGCGGGGGCCGTCGCCAGACTCTGATCGAGCCGCTTCCAGTAATCGCGTTCCAGCCGGGCCGTATCGATGTCGCGCGCGGCCTCGTTGAAGCGTTTTTGCCGCGCCGCCCCTTCCGCATCGCGCTGGAAGCACACGTAGACGGGGCGCTCCTTGAAGACGGTATCGATGATGGCGATGCGTTCCCGCTCGGCCTTGCTGAAGTTGCGTCCCATCAGCAAGTGCTGCAGGACATGGCGCTCGATGACGATAACGCGGTAACGCTTGATCAGCAGTTTCTTCAGATTCGTCGCGTCGTTCAAGCCCTCTTCCGTATTCAACTCGCCGCGCGCCACCATGCCATCGAACTGTTCCCCATTCGAGTAGCCGGCCACGGTGCCGATGCGCAGCTTGCCCAGTTCCATCAGGCTGGCGCCGGGCACGCCATCCTCCTTCAGGTAGGCCAGCACACCCTGCGTGTTACCAACCGGCACAGAAAAGTGGCAGAGTTTTTCCCGTTCGGGCGTGCGCCAGACGGCCAGCAGCCCGGCATAGCGGGAACTGGCCAGACCAAACTGCATGGCGCGCTTCCAGGGGAAATATTCATATCTGACCGCATAGCCGAGACGCTCGAAGACGGCGCTGACCATGGCGCCCGACATGCCATCGGCCGGCAGGCTGCGGGAAATGAAGGGCGGCCAGTCTTCCGCCGCGAAGCGGACGATGCGCGAGCTGGCAGCGCCCGGCGCCGCCATGGGAGCAGCAGCCTGCCCGTATGCAAGGGCAAGTGTAGAGTGCATGAACAAACAGAAGGGCAAACCAACTGTCCGGAGGAAACGCATGTTTGGCTCCTATGGCCTGGCGCACCTGGCAATACAGGCGTGGCAACAGGACTGGCGGTCGGTTTTTTTTAATAACGAGCTTGATAAAAATCATGCTCCCACAAAAAAAAGGAATTGCAAAGTTGTTTATTTGCACTTTGACATTCCCATAGGAAATAAAATCCGATTGCGGCGCGCCTGCAACAGGCCCGCCATGGCGCGTGCTATCCCCTCTTGCAAAACAGGTTTTTACTTGTGCGCGCGCCGGATGGCCGATAATGGCGTTTTACCGTGGAAGATGACCGTGCCGCACCCTGCCCCTCCCTCACTTGCCGACCAGATCGAAGACTTGCTGCCGCAAACGCAATGCACCAAATGCGGCTACAACGGCTGCCGCCCATATGCGGAAGCGATAGCCGCCGGCAGCGCCGACATCAACCAGTGCCCACCGGGCGGCGTGCAAGGCATCGCGCGTCTGGCCGGCTTGCTGGGCAAAAAAATCATTCCGCTCAATCCCGTCAACGGCCTCGAACGTCCGCGATCTGTCGCCTATATCGATGAATCGCTGTGTATCGGCTGTACCCTGTGCATCCAGGCCTGTCCCGTCGACGCCATCGTCGGCGCCGCCAAGCAGATGCATACGGTGGTCACCGATCTGTGCACGGGCTGCGACCTGTGCGTGGCGCCCTGCCCCGTCGACTGCATCGTCATGTACCCGGTCAGCGGCGACGCCACAGGCTGGGATGCCTGGAGCCAGGCCGAAGCGGACGACGCGCGCGCGCGCCACGATTTCCGCACCCAGCGCCTGCGCCGCGAAACAGAGGAAAACGAAGCGCGCCTGGCCGCCAAGGCCGTCGCCAAGATGCGCGAAGTGACGCAGGAAGTACCCGTTACGCCCGACGAACTGGCGGAGAAGGAGCGCAAGCGCGCCATCATCGCCGCCGCCATGGAGCGCGCGCGCGCCAAGGCCGCCGC